>CANEVG010000017.1 GCA_947442095.1 Sphingomonadaceae bacterium | reverse complement strand
TACTAAAATTAAATATATGGATCGTATATTTCTAATTTTTAATATTTACGATTAATTTCGTTATTGTCCTCTCTTACAGCCATATCATATCGAAATTTTTATAATATAACAGCACGAATGCCGGTGGGAATTTGTGCCGAGCAGTGGCTAGAAAAGCTGGCAAGATCGGAATTTAATAATAATTACAATCTTTTATGTCTTTGGTTCTATTATAGATTTCCGAATGGGCGAATTAGAGTTACGGTGACACTTGAGAGCTAGGGTGGCATTTGCAACAACCCCCAAACTCCTGGGATGCCAGGGCAATGGCCTTTGCCCGCTGGGGGCTCTTTCGCTCTGACGTCTTTCCCTACGTCAGCCCTGCGGCTGCTGCGCCAGCCATTCCTTGAGTGCGGCATCGATGCGGGTCTGCCAGCCGCGGCCCGTTGCGCGGAAGCGGGCCAGAACATCGGCAGACAGTCGGATGGTGGTCCGCTCTTTGACTACGGCCGCGCGGGGGCGACCGCGCAGTTTGGCTTGCAGGGATGGCGGCAGGTCCCCAATGCGCAGTCCATTCGCGGCCATCTCGTCGGTCCATTCCGGATTTTCCGGATCGAGCTGACTGGCGCTGTCGATGCTGTTCATACCGCCTCACTTCCCGCGCATTGGCTTTGCGAAAACTGATCACGCGGATACCGACCAGGGTTTCCGCAAACACCAGAGCGTGGACCCGGCCATTGACCAAGCCGAGCGCACTATAGCGCGCCTCGGTATGGCCAAGCCGCTCATCCAGCCAGATCAGCGCCGTTTCAAAATCGAAACCCGCTGCAGCTTCGAACACGAAGCCGCGTTTGAACAGGTTGCGCTCACTCTTGGCGGGATCGAACCCGAAGTCCGCAGATTATGTAGGTACAATAAATCAGGAAGCGTCCAGATTTAATGTACACACATAATGGGTGCCGCCCACTTCACTGGGCTGCTCTGGATTGCCACGCTGCGCTCGCGATGACGAAGGGTGGGGAGGGCCTGAGATGGAGCCTTACTTCTTCGTGCGCAGCTTGCGATGCGCGCCGAGATCCAGCACTTCGCTCGGCGGGCCGTCGTTCTCGAGCAGGCCGAGACGGCGGGCGACTTCCTGGTAGGCTTCTTCTTCGCCGCCGAGATCGCGGCGGAAGCGGTCCTTGTCGAGCTTTTCGCCGGTGGTCATGTCCCACAGGCGGCAGCCGTCGGGGCTGATTTCGTCCGCCAAGATCACGCGGGCATAATCGCCGTCCCAGATGCGGCCAAACTCGAGCTTGAAATCGACGAGGCGGATGTTGATCGCGGCAAATAGGCCGACGAGGAAATCGTTGACGCGGATCGCCATGCTCGAGATGTCCTGCATCTCCTCATTGCTTGCCCAGCCGAAGCAGGCGATGTGCTCTTCGGCGACCAACGGATCGCCCAGCGCATCGTCCTTGTAGTAGTATTCGATCAGGGTGTGGGGCAGCGGTTCGCCCTCCTCGATGCCGAGGCGCTTGCTGATCGAGCCGGCGGCCACATTGCGCACCACGACTTCGATCGGGATGATCTCGACCTGGCGCACCAGTTGCTCGCGCATGTTGAGGCGGCGGATGAAGTGCGTGGGGATGCCGATGTGCGCGAGGCGGGTGAACACATACTCGCTGATGCGGTTGTTGATCACGCCCTTGCCGTTGATCGTGCCGCGCTTCTGCGCGTTGAAGGCGGTGGCATCGTCCTTGAAATACTGGATGATCGTGCCGGGCTCAGGGCCTTCGTAAAGGATCTTGGCCTTGCCTTCGTAGATCTGGCGGCGACGGGACATGGGTGAGCCTTTTTTTGCAAACGTGCCGCGAAGATAGGCACGCAACGGTAAATCAAAAACCCCGGCGCGGCGAAGTGTTCACACCTTCGCATGGCCGGGGCATTTGCAGCGACCTTTAGGCGAAAACGCGCTTCGGCGCAAATGCCGGGTGCAAGAGTGAACGTTCGAATTTCTGGAATGTTTCGCGCGAGTTTATCCCGCTGAACCGAAGAGACGGAACGGAGTAGGCCCCATCGGGTTAGGCGCTGGGCTTCCCCCGCGCTTCAGGAAACAGGAACCATCCGATGAGCAAAGTCCTCGTTCTCTATTATTCGACCTATGGCCATATCGAGACCATGGCCCATGCGATTGCCGATGGCGTGCGCGCCGGGGGCGCGCATGCCGATGTGAAGCGTGTGCCCGAAACGGTGCCTCTGGAGATTGCCGAGAAAGCGCATTTCAAGCTGGACCAGCCTGCACCTGTGGCGAGCATTGCCGATCTGGAGCACTACGATGCGATCGTTGTGGGCACCGGCACGCGCTTTGGCCGGATTTCGAGCCAGATGGCGGCGTTCCTCGATCAGGCGGGCGGCCTGTGGGCGCGCGGCGCGCTCAACGGCAAGGTCGGCGCGGCGTTCACGTCCTCTGCCTCGCAGCACGGGGGGCAGGAGATCACGTTGTTCTCGATCATCACCAACCTGCTGCACTTCGGCATGACCATCGTGGGCCTGGACTATGGCTTTGCCGGCCAAATGCGTAATGACGAGGTTGTCGGCGGCGCGCCTTACGGGGCGACCACGATTGCGGGAGGCGACGGCAGCCGCCAGCCTAGCGAGACCGAACTCGAAGGCGCGCGATATCTGGGCAAGCGTGTAGCGGAAACGGCGGGCAAACTGTTTGGATAGTGCCCCCCCGTCAGCGCCTCGCGCTGCCACCTCCCCGAGCAGGCTCGGGGAGGGATGGGGATGCCGATTTTGCATGGGGGCGTATCTGGCGAAAGACGGCTTGTTTCGCTAGGGCCGCAGCGAAGGAGACCCGCTTATGGCCCGCACTGAAACGATTGCCCTGCTGACCCGCTATTATGCCGCGTTCAATGCGGGCGACTGGCAGGCGATGCTCGATTGCCTGTCGGACACTGTCGCGCACGATGTGAATCAGGGCGAGCGGGTGATCGGCAAGGACAAGTTCGCCGCATTCCTTGGCCATATGGAGCGCTGCTACAAGGAGCGGTTGGACGACATCGTGATTATGGCGAGCGATGACGGCGCGCGGGGCTCGGCGGAGTTCGTGGTGCATGGGGCTTACCTCGCGACCGACGAGGGGCTGCCCGAGGCCAATGGGCAGACCTATGTGCTGCCGGCGGGTGCGTTCATCGCGGTCGAGGGCGGGCTGATCACGCGGCTGACGATGTATTACAATCTGGCCGACTGGACCGCGCAGGTCGTCAGGTGACGGTTACCGTCCGCCCGTTGACCGGCGCGGAAGTGGGCGCGGCGCTGGGCGATTTGGCGGCGCTGCGCATCGCGGTCTTTGCGGCGTACCCGTATCTCTATGAGGGCGATGCCGCCTACGAGGCCGAGTATCTGGCCGAATATGCAGCGGCGGAAGATGCTGTGCTGGTTGCGGCGTTCGATGGCGCGCGGATCGTGGGGGCGGCGACAGCGGCGCCGATGATCCACCAGAAGACCGAGTTTCGCGAGCCTTTTGCCGCGCGTGGGCTGGATGTGGAGCGGCTGTTCTACTTTGGCGAAAGCGTCCTGCTGCCCGGCTATCGCGGGCAGGGGATCGGTCATGCCTTCTTCGATCACCGCGAGGCGCAGGCCAAGGCGTGCGGCGCGAGTGCGGCGTGCTTTGCAGCGGTGATCCGGCCTGAGGACCATCCGGCACGGCCTGGAGGGTACCTCCCGCACGATGCATTCTGGACCAAGCGCGGCTATGCGCTTGTGCCGGGGCTGGTGACGGAGCTGGCGTGGAAGGAGCTCGGCGAGGAAGGCGAGAGCTTGAAGCCGATGCAATACTGGCTGAGGACATGGTAGTGGGTGGGGTGATGACGCAGTACACCCTCGCCGCCGCGCAATATCCTATCGAGCAGCTGGCCGACTGGGATGCCTATGTCGCGAAGCTGACGCGCTGGGTGGCCGAGGCGGCTGCTAGGGGCGCGGCCCTGGCGGTGTTTCCCGAATATGGCGCGATGGAGCTGGCGAGCCTGGAGCCCGCGACCATGGGCGATCTGGCGGGATCGCTTGCGAGCGTTGCGGCGCTGGTCCCGCAAGTGGATGCGCTCCATGCCGATCTGGCAGGGCGCTATGGCCTGCATATTCTGGCCGCCAGCCTGCCGCGCCTTGACCCGGGCGGGCTTTATCGCAATGCCGCGCGGCTCTTTGCGCCTGGCGGGAAGTGGGCCGCGCAAGACAAGCTGGTCATGACGCGGTTCGAGCGCGAGCAGTGGTTCGTTTCGGCGGGGGTGGACGGGCTCACGCTGTTCGAGACCGCGCTGGGCAATATCGCGGTGCTGATCTGCTATGACAGTGAGTTCCCGCTTTTGGCGCGCGCGGCTGTGGAGGCCGGTGCAGAGGTGCTGCTGGTGCCGAGCTGCACCGACAGCCTGCATGGCTATTGGCGCGTGCGGCTGGGTGCGCAGGCGCGGGCGCTGGAAAGCCAGTGTTATGCGGTGCAATCGCCCACGGTGGGGCTGGCGGACTGGTCTCCGGCCGTGGATGTGAACCGGGGCGCGGCGGGGATCTTTGGCCCGCCCGATCGCGGGATGCCTGAAGACGGGGTGATTGCGCTGGGTGTGGAGGGCGAGAGCACGTGGGTTTTCGGCATGGTCGATCTTTCCAAGGTGGCAGAGCTGCGTGCTGATGGCGGGGTGCTCAATGCGCGTGATTGGCAGGATCAGCCGGGCGCGGGGGGGCTGCCTGCCGTCACGCGGGTTTCGCTCCTCTGAAACGGACACGCGGCGTTCAGCCGAGTCATGTGTATGACATGGCGGCGGCCTAGCGGACGCAGGTATTCCAAGCGGAGATTCGCCATCATGTTCAGCCTTTCACGCCGCGCTGCGTTGGCCTTTGGTGCGGGTTTGGGGATTGCGATGACTGTTGCACCGGCTGCTGCCAAACCTTCCGCGCCCCTCGTCTTCGCGCATCGCGGCGCATCGGCGCTGCGGCCGGAAGAGACGCTGGCCGCCTATGCGAAGGCCATCGCCGATGGGGCCGATTTCATCGAGCCCGATCTGGTGCCGACCAAGGACGGCGTGTTGGTGGCGCGGCACGAGAGCAACATCATCGAGACCACGAATGTGGCCGATCATCCCGAATTTGCCGAGCGCAAGGTGGTGAAAGTGATTGATGGCCAGCGGCAGGAAGGCTGGTTCACCGAGGACTTCACGCTGGCGGAATTGAAGACTTTGCGCGCTAAGGAGCGGCTCGGCGCGTTGAGGCCGGAAAGCATGGGTTTTGACGGCCAGTTCGAGATCGCGACGTTGGGCGAGATCGCGGCGCTGGCGGCGCGCAGCAAGACGGCCAAGGGCAAGCCGGTGGGCCTGGTCCCCGAGATCAAGCATTCGACCTATTTCGCCGGGCTGGGCTTTGACATGGAGGCCAAGCTTATCGCGGCGATCAAGGCCTCGCGCTATTTGCAGCGCGCGCCGCTGATCATCCAGTCGTTCGAGATCGGCAATCTCAAGCGGCTGCACAAGGTGCTTGGCGGTATGCGCCATGTCCAGCTGATGCAGCTGATCGAGACGCCCGATGTGCCGCAGCCCGCCGATGTGGTGAAGGCGGGCGGCAAGCTGACGTTCGAAGACATGCTGACGCCGAAGGGCCTCGCCGAGATCGCCCGGTATGCGCAGTGGGTTGCGCCGCACTATCGCCGCATCGTCCCGCTCGATGCCGCCCAGAATCTAGTGCAGAATCTGGGGCAGCGCACAGCGGTGGTGGCGGATGCGCGCCGTGCCGGGCTGAAAGTGGGCACGTTCACGCTCCGCCCGGAGAACAAGTTTCTGCCCGCGAACCTTCGCAAGGGCGCAGACACCGCGCGCAATCCGCAAGGCATGGTGGCCGATGTGAAGCAGCTGCTTGGCGCGGGGATCGACGGCTTTTTCACCGATGATCCGTTCCTTGGCCGCGTAGCGGTGGATGGCGGGGATGGTGCGGCGCTGAAGTAGGCGCACTGCTGTTGCAGCCAGCGCGATTGGCGCTAGGCTGCGGCCCATGAGCACAATCACCGTCGCCGCGCTCCAGATTGGGGCTGATTACGCGGGCAAGGCCGCGACCCTCGCCAAAGTCATGGCGTTCGAGCCGCAGATCGCGTCTTCGGGCGCGAGCCTTGTCGTGATGCCCGAGGCGCTGCTCGGCGGCTATCCCAAGGGCGAGAACTTCGGCACGCAGCTGGGCTTTCGCCTGCCCGAGGGGCGCGAGGCCTTTGCGCGCTACTATGCCAATGCGGTCGACATGGACGGACCGGAACTGGCCGAACTGGCGGGCCTGAGCGCGCGCACGGGCGCGACGCTCGTGCTGGGCGTGATCGAGCGGGCGGGCTCATCCTTGTTTTGCACGGCGGTGTTCATCACGCCGGAAGCGGGCGTTTGCGCCAAGCACCGCAAGCTGATGCCCACGGGCACCGAGCGGCTGATCTGGTCCCTGGGTGATGGCTCGACCATGCCGGTGGTGGACAGCGGCTTCGGCAAGCTGGGCGCAGCGATCTGCTGGGAAAACCACATGCCGCTGTTTCGCACCGCGATGTATGCCAAGGGCGTCGAAATCTGGTGCGCGCCCACAGTGGACGACCGCGACATCTGGCGCAGCACGATGCGCCACATCGCGCACGAGGGGCGGTGTTTTCTGGTGAACTCCTGCCAGGTGCAGCCCTCGCCTGCAGAGCTGGGCATCGTGGCGGGGCCTTGGGAGGCAGACCGGCCGCTGCTGCGCGGCGGCAGCATGATTGTGGGGCCGCTGGGCGATGTGCTGGCCGGGCCACTGGAGCATGAGACCGGGCTGCTGACCGCCGAGATCGATTTGGCCGAGCTACCCCGCGCGCGCTATGATTTCGATGTTGTGGGGCATTATGCGCGGCCCGATGTGTTTAGCCTGCATGTGGATGAGCGGGCTAAGCAGGGGGTTGTTTTCGGGGGGGATTAGGGCGCGCGCCAGCGTCCCTCTCGCAGGTGCTCTTGCCCAAGGCGCAAGGCTTTGCGGCGTGCAAGGGGTGACGCGCGGCGCGCCTTCCGCTAGGACTGACGGAATGATCGCCCAAGCAACCGGTCCGCGCTGATGGACGCCGCCCAGCAGGTTCATGAGCAGTTTGTTGCCGCGCTTGAAGGCGGGCAATTGCAGCGGCGCTCCAATCTCGGACTGGCCGCTGTTGGCCTCAGCCCCATGCGTGCAGCGGCCTTGCTGCATAGCCAGATGGTGAGCCGGCAGCTCGATCGGCTTTCGAGGGCTCTGCAGGCGCGGGGCGAGGGGTTTTATACCATTGGCTCGTCCGGGCATGAGGGCAACGCTGCGCTGGCCGAGGCGCTTCGGGTCGATGACATCGCGTTTCTGCACTACCGCGACGCCGCGTTCCAGATCCACCGCGCGAACCGCGTGCCGGGCGAGAACCCGATGTGGGACATGCTGCTCTCGTTCACCGCGAGCGCGGAGGACCCGATTTCGGGCGGGCGGCACAAAGTGCTGGGCTCGAAGCGGCTGATGATCCCGCCGCAGACTTCGACGATTGCGAGCCATTTGCCCAAGGCGGTGGGCGCGGCGTTTTCCATCGGGATTGCGAGGCGCATGGGGTTTGAGGACACGGTGCTGGCCAAGGACGGCGTGGTGCTGTGCTCATTCGGCGATGCATCGGCCAACCATTCGACCGCTGTCGGCGCGCTGAACACCGCGGCCTGGGCGGCGTTTCAGGGCACGCCGATGCCCATCGTGTTTCTCTGCGAGGACAACGGCATCGGCATTTCGACGCGCACGCCGGTGGGCTGGATCGAGGCGAACTGGTCTGGCCGGGCGGGGCTGCACTATATCGCGTGCGACGGCTGCGATCTGGCCGATGCGTGGCGCGGGGCGAGCGAGGCCGTCGATTTGGCGCGGCGCTATCGCAAGCCCGTGTTCCTGCACATGAAGACAGTGCGGCTCTACGGCCATGCCGGGAACGATGTGCAGCAGGTCTATATGTCGAAGGCGGATATTGCGGCTGACAACGCGCGCGATCCCTTGCTGGCGAGCGCGGCGCTACTGATCGAGGAAGGCGTGATGACCGCCGCCGAGGTGCGCGAGGCTTATGATGCCATCGAGGCGCAATTGGCGCGGCAGGTGCCGCTCGCGATTGCCCGGCCCAAGCTGCCCGATGCGGCGTCGGTCATGGCAAGCATCGTGCCGCCGAAGGGGGAAGGCGTAGAACGTCCGCTGGCTTCGGCAGAGGCACGCGCGGCGCTGTTTGCCGATGAAGCGACCGCCATCGACAAACCGCAGCATATGGCGCGGCTGATTTCTTGGGGACTGGCAGACCTGTTGCTGCAGTATCCCAATGCCATCGTCTGCGGCGAGGACGTGGGGCCGAAAGGCGGGGTCTATAATGCGACCGCGCGGCTGCACGCGCGGTTCGGTTCGGCGCGGGTGATCAACACCTTGCTCGATGAGCAGGCCATTCTGGGGCTGGCGATTGGCGCGGCGCATAACGGGCTGCTGCCGCTGCCAGAGGTGCAATTCCTCGCTTATGTCCACAATGCCGAGGACCAGATCCGCGGCGAGGCGGCGACCCTGCCGTTTTTCTCGAATGGGCAGTTCACCAATCCGATGGTGCTGCGCATTGCCGGGCTGCCCTATCAGAAGGGCTTTGGCGGCCATTTCCACAATGACAACAGTCTGGCGGTGTTTCGCGATATTCCGGGCCTGGTGATCGCGGTGCCATCGTGCGGGCGCGAGGCGGTGCTGATGCTGCGCGAATGCGTGCGGCTGGCGCACGAGGAGAGCCGTGTGGTGATCTTCGTCGAGCCGATTGCGCTCTACATGACGCGCGATCTGCACGGGGAGGGCGATGGGCTGTGGACTTCGGTCTACGAAGCGCCCGGGGTGAGCGAAATCCGCGTTGGCGAGATTGGCGTGCATGGAGCCAAAAACGGGGACGGCACCGATCTGGCGGTGGTGACCTACGGCAACGGGGTTTACCTCTCCTTGCAGGCGCAGAAGCTGCTGGCGGAGGCGGGCGTTTCGGTGCGGGTGATCGACTTGCGCTGGATTGCGCCGCTGGCTGAGGACGCGCTGCTGGCGGCGGTGGACCCATGCGGCCAGGTGCTGGTGGTGGATGAATGCCGCGAGACGGGGTCGCAGAGCGAGGCCTTGCTGGCGCTCATGGCCTTGCGCGCGCCCGAAAAGGCTTTGGGCGTGCTGGCCGCGACTGACAGCTTCATCCCGCTGGCCCGCGCTGCGACGCATACCCTGCCAAGCCGTGACATGATCGTGGCCAAGGCGCTGGAGATGGTGCGTGGCTAAAGAGAAAGTCGTCGTCGTCTGCCCCGGACGGGGGACGTATAATGCGCCGGAACTGGGCTATCTTGCGCGGCATCATGCCGGCTCGGACATGCTGGCGCGGTTTGACACGATGCGCGCCGAGGGCGGCAAGCCTTCGCTCACCGCGCTCGACGGGGCGGCGAAGTTCGATGCTGCGCTGCACATGCGCGGGGATGTGGCCGCCCCGCTGATCCACGCCTGCGCCTATCTCGATTTCCTGACCCTCGACCCGGAGCGGTTCGAAGTGGCGGCGGTGACGGGCAATTCGATGGGCTGGTACACCGCGCTGGCCTGTGCGGGGGCGGTCTCAGCCGAGCACGGCTTTGCCATTGCCGATGCGATGGGGTTGAACTCGCAGGGGCACGAACCCGGCGGGCAGACGGTGATCGTGATGGCGGGTGAGGACTGGCGCGTGGATCCGGCAACGGCCCGCGCCGTGGCAGCGGCGTGCGCGAAAGTGGGCGTGCTGCCCTCGATCCGGCTTGGCGGGATGCTGGTGGTGGCGGGGCCCGAGGCGGCGCTCGATGCGCTGGCCGCGCAGCTGCCGCCGCTGCCGCGTCCGCCGCTGCGGCTGGCCGGGCACGGGCCATTTCACACGCCGCTGATGCATCCAAGCGCAGCGGCGGCGCGCGGTTCGCTGCCGGTATCGTGGTTCGGCGTGCCGCGCGTGCCGCTGATCGACGGGCGCGGCAAAGTATGGCGGCGCTTCGAAACCGAAGCGGAGGCGCTGTGGGACTATACTTTCGGCCACCAGATCCTGCAGCCCTATGATTTCACGGTAGCGATGAACGTGGCGCTTCGCGAGTTCGCGCCGGATCGGGTGGTGCTGCTGGGGCCGGGTGAGACACTGGGCGGGGTGATCGGGCAAGTGCTGATCGGGCTCGATTGGCTGGACATCGCCGACAAATCGGTGTTTTCAAGCAGGCAAGAAGAGGATGCGTTTCTGATTGCCATGGGCAGGCCCGCGCAGCGAAAGCTTGCGGAGAGGCTCGCCGGGAGCCTTTGATTGACGTGAACCAGCCTTCCGTTCTGTTCGTCTGCCTCGGCAATATCTGCCGTTCCCCGCTGGCTGAAGCCGCGCTCAGGGCCGAGGCCGTGGCGGCAGGGCTTGCAATCACCATCGATTCGGCGGGCACGGGTGCGTGGCACGCCGGCAATCCGCCCGATCCGCGCGCGATTGCCGAAGCGGCGCGGCACGGGATCGATATCTCGGGGTATCGCGCGCGGCAGGTGCGAGAGGACGATTTCCGGCATTTCGGGCAGATCTTCGCGCTCGATCCGCAGAACCTGCGCGATCTGAAGCGCATTGCACCCGGCAGCCTGCTGGGCCGGGCGCGCGCGCGCGTGAGCCTGCTGATGGACCTTGTTCCGGGGCGCGAAGGCTCTGCCGTGATCGACCCTTATGGCGGGACCGAAGAGGACTTCGCTGCGGTGTGGGACGATGTGACCACGGCTGTGCGCCAGCTGGTCGCGCGGATAGGGCGCTAAAGTCTTTTCCGCTCATGCGGAAAGCGGCACCGGCCCTCTCCCCCGCTCGGCCACCCAACGGCAATGTGCGATAGGGGTGGCCGGGCAGGGAGAGGGCCGGTGCCACTCCGTTTCAGTGTAACTGAAACATACTCTAAAACCGAAACACGCTTGATGTGACGGCAGCCTTGGCAGGGACTTCGCCCTCGTCGCGGTTGTCCAGCAGGTCGATGGCCATCTGCACGTGCGGCGGTGCCGCCACTTCGTCGGCTGCATCGAGGTAGATCATGGCGAGGCGCAAGTGGCGCAGCGCTTCTTCGATGTTTTCCGCCGGGAGCCGGCCTTCTGCCAGACGCTGATCCTCGGCCATGGGTACGATAGTGTCGCTCATGCGCCGGTTCCTTCTGGCCTGTCAGCACGCTGCGAATGCTATCTGCCGGCACCCCGGAACAATGGGTTACCGCCTGTGCTGAACCGCACCTTCACCATATGTGCAGCGAAGCCAGGTGCGTGGCCAAGGCGATCGGCTTTCGTGGGTGGAGCGGTTGGCTGGTGCAAAACATGATCACAAAAGCTGCATCTGGCTCGTTCAATCCGTAAGTGCTCCCTTTCCTGTCTGCAAAAATGTGATCACATTTATCGTTGACAGCGACTGGGCGTGGGCTTTAATCGGCACTGATGACTGACACGATCATCGACCGCTTCACGCCCGCCGCCCCTTATGCCGGGCTCCCGACCTATTATGCCGCGACGGCGAACCCCACGCCGCGCCGCCCCGAACTGCTGGGCGAGGAGACCTGCGATATCTGCGTGGTGGGCGCTGGCTTCACTGGCATGTCGGCGGCGCTGGAACTCGCTGAGCGCGGCTACAAGGTGATCGTGGTCGAGGGCGAGCGCGTGGGCTGGGGCGCATCGGGGCGCAACGGCGGCCAGCTCCTCAATGGCTACAGCAGGCGCATGCTCGAAGTTCGCAAGCACTATGGGGCGGAAGCCGAAGCCGGCTTCGGGGCGATGGCGCTGGAGGGCCAGGCGATCATCCGCGAGCGTGTGGCAAAGTATGGCATTGAATGCGATCTGCGCGCGGGCAATGCGATCATGGCAATGAGCAAGCCGCAGTTGCGCGAACTGGAGGACCGCACGGAGGAATGGCACCGACACAGCCATCCGGACGTGTTCCTCGCCGAAGGGGACGCATCGCGCGCGCTCATCAATTCCGACCGCTATATCGGCGGCATGTTCGATCCCAAGGGCGGGCACATGCATTCGCTCAACTATGTGCTGGGCGAGGCTGCGGCATTCGAAGGGTTGGGCGGGCGGATCTTCGAGAGTTCCCGCGTGAGCCATGTGGACCGGGGCGCGGCGCCGGTGGTGCATACCGCCAAGGGCAAGGTGCGCGCCTTCAAGGTGCTGGTCTGCGGCAATGCTTATTTGGGTGATGCTGCACCCGATCTGTCCGGGCGTATCCTGCCGGTGTCCAGCCAGGTGATCGCGACCGAAGTGCTCGGCGATGATCTGCTCGAAACGCTGATCCCGTCAAATTACTGCATCGAGGATATCCGCTACATCCCGGATTACTACAGGCGCACGGCGGATGGCCGGCTGCTCTACGGCGGCGGCACGGTCTACGGCGGCACCGATCCGGCCTCGATCGAGGGCAAGATCGTGCCGCAGATGCACCTGACGTTCCCGCAGCTGAAGAACACGAAAATCGCGTTCCAGTGGAGCGGCAACTTTGCGCTGACGATGACCCGCTATCCGCAGATGGGCCGGGTTTCGGACAGCGTCTACTTCTCGCAAGGCGACAGCGGTCACGGCGTGACCACCACGCAGATGCTCGGTCGGCGGCTGGCCGAGGCGATCGACGGACAGCTGACCAAGTTCGATGTGTTCGCCTCGCTGCCCTATATCCCCTTCGTGGGCGGCAAGCTGTTTCGCGTGCCCTATTGCGTGATGGGCTCGTGGTACTACGGGTTGCGCGACAGGCTGGGGATCTAGCCGACGGCTGCCATGGCTAGCCGGATGTCGTCCAGAAGATCCGGCTTCCAGTCGTCACCTACCACCTCGGGCCGCATTGCGCACCAACTGACGAGCGTGAGCGCGCGCACCAGCAGGAACAGATCGAGCTGTTTCAGTATGCCTGTGGGTAGCGCGCGGCGTGCTTCGTAGCCGGTCAGGAAGCGCTCCCTCAGGCCATCGAAGCCGGGTTCGCCCCACGCGCTGCGCAAGCTGACGGCCATGTCGAACGCATGCCAGCCCCAGGCGCAATCGTCGAAATCGATGAGGCCAAGCCGGTCGCCGCTAATGAGAATGTTGCCTGCATGCGCATCGGCGTGGATCAGGCTGAAGGGCGCCCTGAGTTCGATCAGGCGGGCGCGGACGAGTTCGCGGGCCTCGCTCAGGAGCTTCTGTTCTTCGGCGTTGAGGCAACTGGCCTCCCAAAACCGGCCCCAGAACGGGGTTTTGCCCACCAGACCGTCGGCATCGAGGCGGTGGCGGACGAAGCCTGCGGGCGGAGTCCAGTTTGCGGTGTGCGTGTGAAGTTCGGCCAGCAGGCTGCCCGCGCGTTCGAACCAGCCCCTTGTGGCGGGGCCGCGATCATCGCCGATGCGGCTCTGGAGGGTTTCGCCTGCGTGCCACACGGTGAGCCCTGCATGGCGCCAGCCTTCGGGATCGGGGGTTTCGGCCGCGACGTACCAATCGCCATTCGTGGCGCGCTGGCCAGTGGGGACGATCAGGCCCTTCTCTGCGAGCATGGCTGTCAGCAGGCGTTCGGAATCGAGCGCAGCGCGGGGGTGATAGCCGGGTCGGTGGAGGCGCAGCGCAAAGACCGCGCCGGCCGCGTCCGTCACGCGGAAGACGGCGTTCTCCGTCTTGGAGATCGGCTTCAGCTGCGCGGAAGCCATGCCAAAGGCTGCCAGCGCGGCGTGGGCGGCGGGGAGATAGGCCTCGATTTCAGGCATGGCGTTCGGCCGCGGCCCGCTCCGCTACGACCTTGTCGAACGCATCGAGGAATGCGAGCGCATCTTCGCGCTGGAGCGCCAGCGGAGGGCGCATTTTGACCGTGTTGTTGAACGCCCCGTCGATTGAAGTGAGGAAGCCTTTGTGCCGCAAGCGGCAGACCAGATCGAAAGCCTGCGCCGTATCGGGCTCGCCCTCTGCATCGACAAATTCGGCGGCGAGGAACAGGCCGAGGCCGCGCACATCGACAAGGCCCGGCCAGTGGCCAAGCCGTTGCCTGAGCGTGGCCTTGAGCTCCGCGCCGAGATCGCGCGCATTCTCGATCATGCCTTCGGATTCGAGCACCTCGATCACCGCAAGGCCGACCGCGCCTTGCAGCGGGCTTGCAGCGAAGGTGTTGAAATAGCGCGTTTCGGCGCGGAACCGTTCCACCAGATCGCGCTTTGCGGTGGTGGCGGCGAGCGGGAGGCCAGCGCCCATCGGTTTGCCGGTGACGACGATGTCGGGCACGAGGCCGACCGCATCATAGCCCCACCACTGGCCGGTGCGGCCATAGCCGGCCTGCACTTCATCGGCGATGACGAGGCCGCCCGCCGCGTGCACAGCCGCAGCGGCCTTGGCCATGAAGGTTGCGGGGATATCGGGCAGGCCCTCGTTGGCGAGGATCGGGCAGAGGATCAGCGCGGCAAACCCTGCGCCGCTGGCCTTGAGGTCCTCGATGGCGGCGATGAGCCGCGTCACATAGGCATCGGCGAGGGCTTCGCCGGTGAGGCCGGGTGCCATTGGGCGCAGCGTTTCGGGAAAGGGGATCGAGCGCAAATCAGCGTGGCGCTTGTCATCGGCGGAGAGGCCGGTCATCGCTCCGACCAGCGTGTTGTTGCCGTGGTAGGTGTGGTTCGTGCAGACCACGCCTTGTGCGCCGGTGGCGATGCGCGCGATGCGGATCGCGACTTCGATTGCTTCGGTGCCGGAGCAGCTGAAGATCGCGCTTTCGGTCACGCGCTGGAGGCTGGTCAGGCGTTCGGCCAGCGCAATGGCGGGTTCGCTGAGGTAGCGGCTGTGGGTGTTGAGCGTGGCCTGCTGGGCGGCCATCGCCTCCACGATCTTCGGGTGCGCGTGGCCGACCGAGGCGACGTTGTTATACATGTCGACATAGCGGCGGCCCTGGGCATCGAACAGATGCGCGCCCTCGCCGCGCACGAGGTGCAGCGGGGTGTCGTAGAACAGCTTCGCGCCCTTGCCGAAAGCAAGCTCTCGGCGCGCGACAAGATCGTCAGGCGTTTTTGAGGTACCAGTCATAGTCTAGCGCGGTGACCTCGCTGAAGAAGCGGTCCTGTTCGGTGCGCTTCACCGCGCAGTACATGTCGACGAAGCGCGAGCCGAGATAGTCGCGCATGATGGCGGAACTTTCCAGTGCGTCGATCGCGGCATACCAGTTGCCGGGCACCTGAAAGGGGCTGTCCGCCGCTGCCTTATAGCCATCGCCGACCACGGCCGGGCCGGGGTCGATCTGGTTGACCATGCCGTGGTGCACACCTGCCAGCATCGCGGCGAGCGCGAGGTAGGGGTTGGCGTCCGCGCCGGCGAAGCGGTGCTCGACATGGCGCGAGGCGGGCGGGCCTGCGGGGACGCGCAAGCTGACCGAGCGGTTGTTCACGCCCCAGATCGGCGCGGTGGGGGCATAGGAATTGGCGCGGAAGCGGCGGTAGGAATTGGCGTTCGGCGCGAAGATGCCGAAGGCTTCCGCCTGCGTTTCGCGCAGGCCGCCGATGGCGTGGCGCATCTGCTCGGTGCCTTCCGGGTCTTCGCTGGTGAATACGTTCTTGCCGTCCGCGCCCGCCATGCTGAAGTGGAGGTGCATCGAACTGCCCGCAGAATGGCTGAACGGCTTGGCCATGAACGTCGCCTCCATACCTTGCGACACGGCGACGCCCTTGGCGAGGCGCTTGTACATCTGCGCTTCGTCTCCGGCCCGCAGGGCATCGGGGCGGTGGTGGAGGGTGAGTTCGACCTGCCCTGCGGCATATTCGGCGATCACGGCTTCGAGCGGGATGCCCTGCACATCGGCCTGCCGCCAAAGTTCCTTGAAGAACGGAGCGAAGTCTTGAACGTCGCGCAGACTGAACACGTCGATGTTGTGGGGCACGACCCCGGTAGCGGGCGCGCCTGCAAGGCGCACTTCGCCGCGAGGGCCGCGCAAGGCATCGACGAGATAGTACTCGATCTCACAGGCGACGACGGGCGTCAGGCCAAGCGCGGCGAAGCGGTCCACCACTCCGCGCAGCACATGGCGCGGATCGAGTTCGCAGGGGGTGCCATCGAGATAGTACATCGAGGTGAGCACTTGCGCGACATCATCGCCCAGCCACGGGGCCTTTACCAGAGTGCCGGGTACAGGACGGAGCAGATAGTCGGGATCGCCGGTGCCCCAGACAAGGCCGGTGTCCTCGCAGTCCTGCCCGGTCACGTCCGCCACCAGCATCGTGCTGGGAAACAGGCGGCCGGTCTCATAGATCGTCGCCAGCTCGCTGCGGCGCACGCGCTTGCCGCGGGCGACGCCCGAAAGCGCTGTGAAGATCACCTCGACAAACGCGATTTCGGGATTGGCTGCGAGGAAGGCTTCGGCCTCGGCAGGCTCGGCCATATGATTTGCAGGCGTGGTCATGGGTTTCGGATCGTCCAAGGCCGCCAGGTTTTGCGGCAAATTCGTGATCACATAGTGAGGCGGAGCGCGGGGAGTCAACGCATCTTGGCCCCGTGCACTGGCCCCATCTGCTGGACGCATGCTGGACCCGGCGTCTGGGACCGGCTATTTGTGATCACATATTGGCGCAGCCGGTAACAAGAGCGCAGGGACAGGCGATGGACTACGGCGATTTCGGTGAGGCGCGCATCATGGGTGATCCGCGCACCTTGCAAGCGCAAGTGCTGAGCCGCCTGCGCCGTAACATCATGCTGGGCCGGATCGAGCCGGGCCAGTCGCTGACCATCCGGGGGCTGGCGGAGGAGCTGGACGTCAGCGCCATGCCGGTGCGCGAGGCGCTGCGCCAGCTTGTGGCCGAGCGCGCGGTGGAACTGCAGGACAATCGCCGCGTACGGATTCCGCCCATGACCATCGAGCGGTTCAACGACCTGATCGCCGCGCGCGTGGTGCTGGAGGCGGAGGCGGCCGAGCGGGCCATGCCTTACGTTACCGAGGCAATCATCGCTGAGATGGCCGAACTGGACGCTGCGATCACCCGTGCTGAAGCGGTGCGTGATTACGACGTATGGATCGGGGCCAACTTCGCGTTTCACGCCTGCCTTTATGGCGCGGCGGGGCGATCGACTTTCCTGCCGCTGATCGAATCGCTGTGGCTGCAAGTCGGCCCGTTCCTGCGTCGCGCGATCATGAGCAGCGACACGCACTATGCCGTCGACCGGCACCATGAGGCGCTGACCGCGCTGCGCCTGCGCGACACCATGGCGCTCAGGATCGCGATCGAGGCGGACATTCGCGATGGCATCTCGCATATCGGCAGCACCTTGATCCGCAGCGAGGCGCGGCGTTCGGCGGTTTCTGCCGGGAACGCTTGACCTGCGCCGCATTGCGGCGTGAGATGCGCTTTCGCCTGGCGGGGCGGGCCGGTTCAAGCAGGGGGCGTTGCGCAAGTGACAGAGCACAGTCTGGCTAAAGGCGCGCTCAGCGCATTGGAATCGACCATCATGGGCATCGCGGGCACTTCGCCCGCTTTCACCGTCGCGGTCACCACCGGCACGATCTACGCGTCGATCGGAGGCCTTTCGGTGGGTAGCCTGCTTTACAGCGGGATCATCATGCTCGGCATCATGTTCGCCTTTGCCAGCCTCAACCGCGTTATGCCCGATGCGGGCGCGGCGTTTGCATGGGTGGGCAAGGTGTTCGGGCCCACCTGGGGGTTCTTTGCCGGGTGGGGGCTGATGGTCGCCTCGGCGGTGTTCATGGTCTCCGCCACGCTGCCCGCGGCAACCGCCACCTTGCTGCTGTTTGCCCCCGATCAGGTGGAGAACACCCCGCTGGTAACCAGCGTCGCGGCGATCTGGCTGACCGTGGTGACCGCCATCGTGCTGCGCGGCATCAAGCATGCCAGCACCGCGCAGGTGATCGTGACAGTGATGGAGGCGGTGATCATTTTCACGCTGCTCGGCGCGGCGGTCTACATGTTCGGCGCCAAACCGGCGCATGCGCCGTCGCTGGAATGGATCACGCCGGGGGCGTTCACGATGAAGTCGTTCGCCGACGGGGCGATCGTCGCGGTGTTCTTCTACTGGGGCTGGGACGTCACGATGAACCTCGGCGAGGAGACCGAACCGGAAGACGCCTCCTCGGGCGCGTTCTGGGCGATGATCAACCTGATCGTGTTCTTCGTGGTGCTGATGACAGTGGTGCTGATCTCGCTCTCTGGGGATGAGATCGCCAAGGCCAACACCAATGTGCTCTATGCCATTTCAGCCAAGATATTCCCGGCGCCGTGGAGCTATCTGGTGGTGCTGGCGACAGTGCTGAGCACGGTGGGCGCGATCGAGACACAGATCCTGCAGTTCAGCCGCAGCATGTTCTCGATGTCCCGTGCAGGCGTGCTCCACTCCCGTTACGCCGTGGTGCATCCCGAATGGCAGACGCCCTGGGCTGCCACGCTGGTGATCTGGGGCTTTGGCATGGTGCTCTTGTTTTCCTCGTCCTACATGCCCTCGGTCGCCTCGATCCTTGAAAGCTCGATCGAGGCGATTGGCCTGCAGATCTGCTTCTACATGGGGCTGACGGGCTTTGCCTGCGCATGGCATTTCCGCGGGCTACTGAAGACCGACCTCCGTGCGGCGGCGACGCAAGTGGTGTTCCCGTTCGTGGGCGGGACGTTCATGGCCGGTGTTGCCGCCTATACGATCCCCACGTTCAGCCCGATCGTGCTCACCATCGGGATCGGCGGGCTGCTGCTCGGTTTCGTGCCGCTGCTGCTGGGTGGGTGGCAGCGTTCGCGCCGCGCGGCTTCGGCGGCCTAGGCTGGGCTGGGTGGCTGTGCCCAAGACGCTCTATGACAAGATCATCGACCGGCACCGGGTCTGCGCGCTGAACGACGTGCAGGGGCCGGGCGAGCGGCTGCTGCTCTATGTCGACCGCACGGTGCTGAATGAATACACCAGCCCGCAGGCATTCAGCGGCTTGCGCGCGGCGGGGCGCACGGTTTGGCGGCCACGCGCGGCGCTGGGCGTGGTCGATCATGTCAATTCGACCGCGCCGGACCGGGAAGGGCCGGTCGAAGACACCAACGCACAGGCGCAGATCGATTACTTTGCGCGCAATGCCCGCGATTTCGGGTTCGAGATGTTCGATGTGTTCCATGCACTGCAGGGGATCGAACATGTCGTGCTGCCCGATCTCGGCTGGGTGCTGCCGGGGATGGTGTTTGCAGCGGGCGACAGCCACACGACGACTTACGGCGCGTTCGGGTCGGTCGGCTTCGGTATCGGCACCTCGGATATAGAGCATCTCTTGGCGACGCAGTGCTTGCCCTATACCCGGCTCAAGACGATGCGCGTGACTGCGAATGGGGCGCTGCCGCTGGGGACGACGGCCAAGGACATGGTCATGGCGGTGATCCGCCAGATCGGCGCGGCAGGCGCGCATGGCCATGCGCTGGAATTTGCCGGGGAGGCGGTGCGCGCGCTGGGCATTGAGGGGCGCATGACCTTGTGCAACATGGCGGTGGAATGCGGCGCGCGGGTCGCGCTGATTGCACCCGATGCGGTGGTGCTCACGGCGATCGCAGGCCGTTCGCGCGCGCCGGGGGCGGCGATGCTGGCGCGGGGCTGGGAGGCGTGGAGCCAACTCGCCAGCGATCCCGAGGCGCGGTTCGACCGCGAAGTCATGCTGGATGCCGCCACGATTGCGCCGATGGTGACTTGGGGGACGAGCCCCGATCAGGCGCTGCCAATCACCGGCGCGGTGCCTGATCCTGTC
>CANEVG010000016.1 GCA_947442095.1 Sphingomonadaceae bacterium | reverse complement strand
TGGATCGAGAGAATATGCATGAGGACGGCATCCTCGTCTTTCGCGACATAAGGGCGGTAAAGCGTTTCCTGCATGGTCAGAGCGTCCTGAGCCCGTCCGTCTCGGCGGAAAGCGTCTCCAGCCATTTCGCGAGGCTGTCGCGCTTGGCGGGCATCAAGGCATTCCCGGCGGAGGAGAGCACGCGCGCGGGCACATCGCGCAAGTTCTCCTTGGGCATGGGGAGCCCTGCCGGGCCGTCACGCTGGGCGCCGTTCGGGTCCGCCAGCGCCATGATCCGCGCCGAGCCAGTCGAGCGCGTCGGCACTATGGAGATAGAGCGCTTCGACGACAATGGGCGTGCGGCAGTACGTATGCTCGCGAATCGCTGCTTGCACCTTGGGCAGCTTTTCCATCGGGAAGCCGGTGGGGGAGAAGATCTGGCAGACCAGATCGGCGGCCGCGAACAGCACGGCGTCATCGAACGCGACCTTGTCTGTCGCGGCCATGGCCTTTTGCAAGCCGGTAGTCGCACTCGGAATGCGAGGTGCCCCAGGCCGGATGCTTGCAATGCTCGGCGTTGAACGCGCGGACCTGCCCGCGCCAATCGAGTGGCGGGGGGGGATCGGCGAAGGCTGGCGCTGCAGCAAGCGCAAAGGCGGTGAGCAGCAGGTTGAGCAGGCACATGGAGGGCTTTCGGGTTCGGTGCACGGAGCAAGTTAGGGCCAATGGCGCGCAAACTCAATTACGCTGCCCCGCGCCATTCCACCCATGCACCGTGGGCGTGCGCCGCGCCGAGTTGCACCGCCTCCGCGCCGCCCGGCCAGAAGCGCACTGTGAGCTCGTGGGCAAAGGTCCGCCGGTTGGTTTCGAGCATGATCCACGCGATGCGCTGGCCGCCTTCGCCGGCGCGCGTGATCGCGGAATAAATCCGGGCTCGGGTTTCCTCTGGCAGATATTGCCAGACGATCGAATGGTAGAACACACGCGCAGTGTCCGCGTCCTGCCGCGCGGCGAGGCGCTGGTCCACCCAATCGCCCGCATCCATGCGCACAAGGTTCGGCGGCTGCTGGCTAGCAAGCGCAATGGCTGCATCGATCCGCGCGAGCCGCTCGGTCACTTCGGCCCAGACATAGCTTCTCAGCCGCAGTGCTTCAGTGGGGTCGGCGAGATTGATCGGCGCGCGATCGCAGCCCTGGATCACGGTGATGTCCACCGAGGCGGGCCCCGGCGCAGGCCCCCGCCATTCGGGCACGATGCGCATGGGCGAGGTTGCAGGTCCGGCGATGGTTCCGCCGAGATCATAGAAATACCGCTCCATCATTGTGTTGACGCCTGCGCTCGCGCCCAGTTCGTTCAGCTCGAAGCGGGGGCCGAGCCTGGGCGAGAGCCACAGCAGCGCAGCCATGATCGAGGCTGAACGCCCCGCCTCGTTGGTCTGCGGCGGGCCATCGAGCCACGGCAGCAGCGCCGCATCGTGCCTGCGGGTGAGGTCAAAAACCAGCGCGTCGATCGCCGCCTGATCGGTCAGTTCGCCGCGATAGACCGGTAGAAGACGGGTATCCGCGCCTGAAAGCACAAGGTGGTGGAAGCCGCCCGCCAGCCGCAGCGGCAGCGCATCTTCCAGCGGTTTGCCCGGCCATGTGGCAAGGCGGCGGCCGGTCTCCGTCGCGCCGTCCAGCAATGCCAGTTGCGCGCGCACCACACGGCCCGTGCAGGGCGCGTCGTTCTTCGCGGCGTGATCCGCCTGCCAGTCAATAGCCGCCGCCACATCGCTCCCATCCATCAGCACGTCCATACGGTTGCCCTTTCCGGCCCTTTGCCATAGGGGCTGCGGTATCATGACCCAGCCTGCCCCTCTCGTCTTCGCCTTGCCCAAAGGCCGCATTCTCGATGAAGCGCTGCCTTTGCTGGAACGCGCGGGCGTGGTGCCCGAGGCGGCGTTTTTCGACAAGGCTTCGCGCAAGCTCAGTTTCGCCACAAGCCGCCACGATGTGACCATCATCCGCGTGCGCGCCTTCGATGTGGCGACATTCGTGGCGCACGGCGCAGCGCAGGCGGGGATCGTCGGCTCGGATGTGATCGACGAGTTCGACTATGCGGACCTCTATGCGCCGGTGGATCTCGATATCGGGCACTGCCGCCTGTCCGTCGCCGAACCGGCTGGCGCAGTGGAAAGCGGCGCCAATGCGCGCGAAAGCCACGCCCGGGTCGCGACCAAATACCCCAGCCTCACGCGGCGTCACTTCGAGAAGCTCGGCGTGCAGGCCGAAGTGGTGAAGCTCAACGGCGCAATGGAGCTTGCGCCATCGCTGGGCCTTGCCAGCCGGATCGTCGATCTCGTGTCCTCGGGCCAGACGCTGAAGGACAACGGGCTGGTCGAGACCAGCCGGATCATGCCGGTCTCGGCGCGGCTGATCGTCAACCGTGCTGCGCTGAAGACAGACAGCGCGCGCCTCGGCGCCCTGATCGACACATTCCGTGACCTGGTCGCGCGGGCCAAGGCTGCCTGATGCAGCGCCTCCATTCCAGTAATGGCGCCTTTGCCGCGGCCTTTGCCGCCGTGGTGAACGATCGGCGCGAAAGCGATGCCGGGGTAGCAAGCGATGTTGCCGCGATTATCGCCGAGGTGCGCGCGCGCGGCGACGAGGCTCTGGCCGAATACACCGCGCGCTATGACGGGCACTTGCTGGTAGGCGACAACTGGCGGATTTCGCCAGAGGAATGCCGCGAGGCCTTCGATGCACTCGCACCCGATCTGCGCGCCGCACTCGAACTCGCCGCACAGCGCATTCGGGCTTATCATGAAGCACAGCTTCCCGAAGACCGCGATTACACCGATGCGTTGGGCGTGCGGCTCGGCGCGAAATGGCGCGGCGTCGATGGCGCGGGGCTCTATGTGCCCGGCGGGCGCGCGGCCTATCCCTCCTCGCTGCTGATGAACGCCATTCCGGCCAAGGTGGCGGGGGTCGAACGGCTGGTGGTGACGACACCAACGCCGAAGGGCGAAGTCAATCCGCTGGTGCTGGCCGCCGCGCATTTGGCGGGCGTCGACGAAGTCTGGCGCGTTGGCGGGGCTCAGGCGATTGCGGCGCTTGCCTATGGCACCGAGCGCATCACGCCGGTCGATGTCATCACCGGGCCGGGCAATGCCTGGGTAGCCGAAGCCAAGCGCCAGCTGTTCGGCGTGGTCGGCATCGACATGGTGGCGGGACCCTCCGAGATTCTCGTGATCGCCGACGGCGCAAACAATCCGCAGTGGATCGCCGCGGACTTGCTCAGCCAGGCCGAGCATGATCCCTTAGCGCAGGCGATCCTGATCACCGACGATGCGGTGTTTGCCGATGCGGTGGAAGTGGCCGTGCAGACCGAAATCGCGCTGCTGCCCACAGCTGCCGTTGCCAAGGCGAGCTGGGATGCGCACGGCGTGATCATCGTGGTGGGTTCGCTGGGTGAAGCCCCCGCGCTCGCCAATGCGCTGGCCGCCGAGCATGTCGAGATCGCGACGGATAATCCCGAAACGCTGTTTGCCGGGATCCGTCATGCAGGGTCAGTGTTTCTGGGGCGGCATACGCCCGAGGCCATCGGCGATTATGTGGCTGGGCCAAACCACGTGCTGCCCACCGGGCGGCGCGCGCGGTTTGCCTCTGGCCTTTCGGTGCTCGATTTCATGAAGCGAACCAGTTTCATCGCGGCGACCGAGGCGTCGATCCGCATGATCGGGCCTGCCGCCATCGCGCTGGCCGAGGCCGAGGGCCTTACCGCGCACGCTCGCTCGATCGAATTGAGGCTTGGAATATGAGCCGTGCCCGCGGCCCAGCCCGCCTCCCAGCCCGCTCAGCCGCGCGGCTTGCCGCCGTGCAGGCGCTTTACCAGCTAGAGATGGAGGGAACACCGCTCACCTCGCTGCTCGACGAGTTCCACATGCACCGGCTGGGTGCGGAGATCGAGGACGAGCAGTATCTCGAAGCCGATGTGGCGTTCTTTGACGACGTGGTGCGGGGCGTGGCCGCGCGGCGCGACGAGATCGACGCCCGGCTGACCGACCGTCTGGCACAGGGCTGGTCGATCGCGCGGCTCGACCGCACCATGCTGCAGATCCTGCGCGCGGGCGCCTATGAACTGCTTGCGCGGCCCGACGTCAGCGTGAGCATCGTGATCAACGAATACCTCGATGTGGCGCACGCCTTCTTCGACGACCGCGAGGCGAAGTTCGTCAACGGGCTGCTCGATGCCATCGCGCGGGATGTGCGCGAGGCTTGAGACCTTCAAAGCCCTCTTCCGTTGAGGGGAGAGGGTCGGGAGAGGGGATTGCTGTGAACGCGCCCCTCTGAACTTCGGCTATGCGCCTCGCAACAAGCCTTCGTATCTCTCCTCTGAAGGGGAGAGAGCCGGGGAGCCAATCCCTAAAGCCGCGCGGCGTGCCAGCGGATGTGGTCTTGCATGAAGCTGGAGATGAAGTTGTAGCTGTGATCATAACCCGGCTGCATCCGCAGCGTCAGGTCGATCCCGGCCGACTTGCAGGCCGCGTCCAGCAGTTCGGGCCGCAATTGTTCGACCAGGAACGAATCCGCCGCACCCTGATCGACCAGAATCTCGCCCGCCGGCCGCTTGCCGTCCTCGATCAGCGCGACAGCATCGTGCGCGCGCCACTTGGCTGGGTCTGCACCCAGATAGCCGCCAAGCGCCTTATGGCCCCAGGGCACTTGCCCCGGCGCAACGATTGGCGCGAAAGCGGAAAGCGACTTGAACATTTCGGGATAGCTTAGCCCTAAAGTCAGCGCGCCGTGGCCGCCCATCGAATGGCCGGTGATGCCCATGCGTGCGGAATCGATGGGGAAGTGCTCTGCCAGCAGCGCGGGCAGTTCGCAGGCGATGTAATCCCACATATGATAATGCGCCGCGAAAGGCGCTTCGGTGGCATTGACATAGAAGCCCGCGCCGAGCCCGAAATCATAGGCGCCAGCAGGATCATCGGCCACATCCTCCCCGCGCGGGCTGGTGTCGGGCGCGACGAAGATCAGGCCGAGCTCGGCGCAGATGCGGCGGTATTCGCCTTTGTCGGTCACATTGGCGTGGGTGCAGGTTAGGCCTGAAAGATAGAGCAGGACCGGGAGTTTGGCTCCCGATTCCGCCTGCGGGGGCAGGAAGACCGAAAAGGTCATTCCCGTCCCCGTCGCGGTTGAGGCGTGCTTGTAGACGCCCAGCGTGCCGCCGTGCGCTTTGCTGGTCGATACGGTTTCGAGCGTCATGACAGCCTCAGTCCTCTCAGCTGCCGATCACGTGCAGCGCGCACAGCTTGTTGCCATCCGGATCGCGCAGATAGGCTAGGTAGAACGGCGAGCCTTCGCGAGGGCCAGGCGGGTCTTCGCAGGTGGTGCCGCCATTGGCGCAGCCGGCGGCATGCCAAGCATCGGCCTGCTCGGGCGTCATCGCAAAACCAACCGTGCCGCCATTTGCGGGCGTGGCGGGCTCGCCGTTGATCGGCGGGGTGAGCAGGAACATGCTGCCGCCGTGCGCATAGATAAGCCGGCCCTTGGGGTCGACCATGCCGGGATTGCCGCCAATGGCCGCAAATGTGGCATCATAGAAGGTCTTGGAGCGCTGGATATCGTTGCTGCCCAGCATAACGTGCGAAAACATGGCCTCTCCTCTTTGTCGTCAGCCGCAATGCCAAAATCGATAGGATTACGACCTACGCCGAGTGTGCCCGCGCGGGGGGCGTGTGGTCAAGCCTCGCGCGCGATACCGCGCACGAAGATGCGCACAGCATGGGAAACCTGTCGTTCGATCTCTGCCTCCGTAGGCGGAGGAACAAGCCCACACGAAACGCGCATGTGGATATCGCCGCGCACCATGCCGAGGAACTGTTCGGCGGCAAGGCGCGGATCAGGGCAATGGATCAATCCTGCTGTGGCAAAGCGGCGAAGTGCGGGAACAAGAATGGCATACGCAGCTTCCGGCCCATTGGCGAAGAAGGCGTGGGCGATTTCCGGAAAGCGTTGGCCTTCGCCGTGGACCGTGCGGTTGATGTCGATGGCGTCAGGCTGGCACAGCCGGGTCAGGAAGAACGTGCCGAACGCTTGCAGCAACTTTGCCGGATCGCTTGCAGCGACGGCCATCTCCTCGAGCGGACCAATCACCGCCTCGCACTTGCGTTGCATCACGGCTGCGAAAAGTTCCTCCTTCGAGGGGAAGTACTTGTAGAGCGTGGCCTTGGAGCCGCCAAGCCGCGCAGCGATGGTGGACATTGAGGTCACGCCGTAGCCCTCAAGGGTAAACGCCTCGTCGGCAACAGCGAGTATATGCTCGCGTCGCTCGTCCGGACTTGTCCGCCCCAACCGTACGTTAGTGACCATTCCGTACACCTAGCACTTGACACCGCCAAAGCAAGCGGGCATCGCGTTAGTGACCGAACCGTACTGTCATTTAGGTGTCATCGCTTGCGCATGGGTTTCCTTTTCCGGATTGCGGCGCTGCTGGCGGGCTCGGCCGCGATCACTGGCTGCGCGGCCATGCCCGAGATCGGGCCACGCTTGGAACTGCGCGCCGCTGATTCGCTCGGCAGCAGCGTGGTGACAGATGGCCCCGCCGCACCATGGCCCGGTGAAACCTGGTGGCAGGGTTATGGCGACGCCCAGCTTTCTGCCCTGATCGAGGAAGCGCTGGCCGGGTCGCCGACGCTGGCCATGGCCGATGCCCGCGTGCGGAAAGCAGCAGCCTTCGCGCAAAGTGCAGGCGCGGCGCAGCTGCCCGCGCTTTCCGCAGGCGGCAACGTCGCCGCGCTCAAACAGAGCTACAACAACGGCATTCCGCCCCAGTTCGTGCCCAAGGGCTATAACGATACCGGCCGCGCCGCGCTGGATCTGAGCTACGAGATCGATTTCTTCGGCCGCAACAGCGCCGCGCTGCGCGCCGCCACGTCTGAACGTGAGGCCGCAGCCATCGAAGCGCGCGCGGCCCGGCTCGCCATAGCGACATCGGTCGCCGCGGCCTACGCCGATCTGGCGCGCCTCGCCGCGCAGCGCGAGGTGGAACTGGCGGCAGTGCACCAGCGTGAGGAAGTCGCCGCGCTGGTCGCACGCCGGGTGGCCAGCGGGCTCGATACGCGCGGAGAACTGCGCCAGGCCGAATCCGCCGTGCCGCTGGCGCGCGCCGATCTGGTCGCGACCGATGAAGGCATCGCACTCACGCGCAACCGCATCGCCGCGCTGCTGGGCGCGGGGCCGGATCGCGGCGCAAACATTGCCCTGCCCTCGATGAAGGCCCTGCCCGCTGCCGGTCTGCCTGCATCGCTGGCACTCGATCTGGTTGGCCGCCGGGCGGATATTGCTACAGCGCGGCTGCGCGCCGAGGCCGCTGCCGCGCGGATCACCGAAGCGCGCGCGGGCTTCTATCCCAACGTCAATCTTGTCGGCTTCCTGGGGCTCCAGTCGCTCGGCCTTGGCAACCTCACGGCGCGCGGATCGGACGTCGGACAGGTAGGGGCCGCGATCAGTCTGCCGATCTTCTCCGGCGGACGCATCACGGGCAATTACCGAGCGGCCCGCGCCGATTATGACGAGGCGGTGGCGCAGTATAACCAGACCCTGATCCGCGCGCTGAACGAAGTGGCTGATGCTGCCGCATCGCGGCGCGCCTTGGCGACGCGGCAGTCTGAGGCCCGCGCCGCGCGCGCTGCAGCCGAAGAAGCCTATGCCATCGCGCGCCGCCGGTATGAAGGCGGGCTCTCGCCCTATCTCGCGGTGCTTTCAGCCGAGGATGCGTTGCTGCGCACCCGCCAGCTTGTCGCCGCGCTCGATGCGCGGGCGATAACCCTAAATGTAGACCTCATCCGCGCGCTTGGCGGCGGATACGCCCCTGCGGCATGACAATATGACCAAGGACCACCCCATGGCCGACCGCGATCCGCAGATCCTCGTTGTGGAAGACACCCCCGGAGACATTGGCGAGAAAGCGCCCCCCGCCACAAGCGCACGCAAGCGCGGCTTCTTGGTGCTCGGCACGGTCGTTGGCATAGCTGCGCTGGCCTATACCGGGTATTCGTGGCTGACGGGCGGGCGCTATGTCGAAACCGACAACGCCTACGTGAACGCCGAAGTCGCGCCCGTGACGGCGCTGGCCGGGGGTACGGTGATCAAGGTCGCGGCGTTCGACACCAAAAGCGTGCGCAAGGGCGATGTGCTAGTGGAACTCGATCAGGCCGACGCCCGGATCGCCGTCGCTGAGGCCGAGGCGGCGGTCGCGCAGGCGCTGCGCCGCGCGAACCAGACGGTCGCCACCGGCACGGCGCTCAGCGCGCAGGTTTCTGCCAGCGATGCCGATATCCGCCGCAAGCAGGCGCTCATCAGCGTCGCAAGCGCCAATCTCGCCCGTGCGCGGCTCGATCTCACGCGGCGCGAGGCGCTCGTTTCAGGCGGCGCGGTTTCGGGAGAGGAACTCTCGAGTGCGCGCAACGCTTTTGCCGGGGCGCAAGGGCAGCTCGCGGTTGCTCAGGCCGATCTGGCACAGGCGCGCGCCGGACGCGGTTCGGCTGAGGGGCAATACAGCGCAAATGCTGCGCTGGTCGGCGGGACGCCGCCCTCCGCCAATCCTGATGTGCTGGCCGCGAAGGCGCGACTAGAGCGCGCCCGGCTCGATCTGGCGCGTACGGTGATCCGCGCGCCGATGGACGGCGTGGTGACGCAGCGTTCGGTGCAGGTCGGCCAGCGGGTCGCATCAGGCGTTCCGCTGATGACCATCGTCCCCATCGGTGACGCGCATGTTGACGCCAATTTCAAGGAAAGCCAGCTGCGCCGCGTGCGCCCGGGGCAAAGTGCGGAAGTGACCTCCGATCTCTATGGCGGCAAAGTGGTTTATCATGGCCGCGTGGTGGGCTTTTCCGGCAGCACCGGCTCGGCCAT
Source organism: Sphingomonadaceae bacterium (assembly GCA_947442095.1). Classification (GTDB taxonomy): domain Bacteria; phylum Pseudomonadota; class Alphaproteobacteria; order Sphingomonadales; family Sphingomonadaceae; genus Novosphingobium. Next base: position 10,944 of record CANEVG010000016.1, on the reverse strand, counting down.
GGCGCTGATCCCGGCGCAGAACGCCACGGGCAACTGGATCAAGGTCGTGCAGCGGCTGCCAGTGCGCATCGCGATCGATCCCAAGGAGCTCAAGGAGCACCCGCTGCGCGTCGGCCTGTCGATGACCGCGACGATCGACACCGGAACTGAGTGAGGTGGCCGATACCCTTAAGCTTTCAGCGGAGCCCGCACCGCTCAAGGGTCGCCAGCTCGCGCTCGCCGGGCTCAGCCTCGCGCTCGCGAATTTCGTGGTGGTGCTCGATATCACCATTGCCAACGTATCGGTGCCACACATTGCCGGCAGCCTTGCTGTCTCGCCCTCGCAAGGCACCTGGGTCATCACGTCTTATGCGGTGGCCGAGGCAATCTGCGTGCCGCTTTCGGGCTGGCTGGCCGCGCGCTTTGGTGCAGTGCGCGTGTTTCTGACCGCGATCATCGGCTTCGCGCTGTTCTCGCTGCTATGCGGGCTCTCGCGCAGCCTCGAAGCGCTGATCGTGTTCCGGATTTTCCAGGGGCTGAGCGGCGGGCCGATCATGCCGATGTCGCAGACGCTGATGGTGCGTGTTTTCCCCAAAGAAAAGCAGGCGATGGCGCTGGCGCTATGGGCCATGACGGTGGTCGTGGCCCCGATCCTCGGGCCGATTTTTGGCGGCTCCATTTCGGACAGCTGGGGCTGGCACTGGATCTTCTTCATCAATTTGCCGGTCGTGGCGTTCTGCACCGTGTTTGCGCTGCGCTATGTCCGGCGCTTTGAAACGCCCACGGTGCGCAAACCGATCGACTATGTCGGCCTTGCGCTGCTGATCGTCTGGGTCGGCGCACTGCAGATCCTTCTCGATGAGGGGCGCAATTCAGACTGGTTCGCCAGCCCGTTCATCTGCGCGCTTGCCGTCATTGCGGTCGTCGGGTTTGCCGCATTCCTGATCTGGGAGCTAACCGAACGCAATCCGGTGGTCGATCTCTCGGTCTTTGCCTCGCGCGGGTACACGGTCGCCGTCGTGGTGCAGAGCCTAGCTTACGCCGCGTTCTTCTCCGGCATCGTGGTGATCCCGCTCTTTCTGCAGACAAACCTTGGCTACACCGCAACCTATGCAGGCTATGCCACGGCCTTCGTCGGCGTGCTGGCCGTGCTGATGGCGCCTGTCGCAGCGGGCATGATGGCGAGCAATGATGTGCGGCGGCTGATCACCTTCGGTGTCCTGTGGCTCGGCGCGATGTCGCTGCTGCGTACCGACTGGGTCAGCCAGATGGACTTCTTCAAGATCTCTTTGCCGCAGTTTCTCCAAGGTCTTGGCATGCCGTTCTTCTTCATAGGCACAACCTCTCTGGCGCTGGGATCGGTGCGACCTGACCAGACGGCGTCAGCGGCCGGATTGCAGAACTTCGTGCGCACGCTGGCCGGTGCATTTGCCACCTCGCTGGCGACGACGCTGTGGGAGCAGGAGGCCAAAATCGAGCATGAGAATCTCGCCGGCCTGGTGCATCCGCTGCCACCGGGTACCGCAATGTCGGCCGAACAAGGGCGGATGGTGCTGGAACGGCTCGTGCAGACGGAAAGTGTTACACTTGCCACGAACACGATCTTCTGGGGTTGCGCGGCTCTCTTCGCAGTTGCGGCAGCGCTGGTCTGGCTAGCCCCTCGCCCACGCGACGGGGTCGATCTCAGCGCAGCGCACTGACAGCAAAAAAGCGACCCATACCATTAACTTGCCCCTGTCGAGGCGCTGCGTCTGCGCGCGGCCGGATCTTGCACTCCCAGAGCAGAACGCAGCGGCGGCCACTGCCGCCCATGGCTGCTGAGACGACGGGCTATACCACTCGTCTGACGCCCTGACTTGCTGCAGGGTCCCCAAACCGTTCGCTCTATGGTTCGTTTCGGCGGAGACTTTGCGGGAGGGGATTATGGCGGTTGGAATAGTGCGGAACGAACTGGATGCTGCGGGTTTGCGTGCTGCGGCTGCGGCGAGCCGGGATGGAGCAGCGGCACGTCGGATGCTGGCCCTGGCGCTTGTGGTGGAGGGCGTGGATCGTACGACGGCGGCTCGGACGTGCGGGATGGACGTGCGGGATAGACCGGCAGACTTTGCGCGACTGGGTGCATCGCTACAACGAGGGCAGTCTTGCGGCGTTGTCGAACCGGCATGCCGGCGGGCCTGCAAAGCTGCTGACGGCGGCGCAAAAGCAGGAGTTTAAGCAGATCGTGCTGACAGGCCCCGACCTTGCCAAAGATGGCGTTGTGCGATGGCGCTGCGCCGATATGCAGCGGGTTATCAAGGAGCGCTTCGAGGTGACGATGGCTGAGCGGACAGTTGCCAAGCTGCTGCACGCCCTAGGCCTGTCGCGGCTGACGCCGCGTCCGCGCCATCCCAAACAAGCGCTACAAGCGCAGGAGAATTTTAGAAAACTTCACGGCCGACCTGAACGCGCTGCTACCAGCCCACGCCAAAGACAAGCCAATCGAAGTATGGTTTCAGGACGAAGCACGGGTCGGGCAAAAAGGATCGCTCACCTATATCTGGGCCCAGCGCGGCTCAAGGCCGCCAAGGTTGCGCGACCTGCGCCACGGTTCGGTCTGGATGTTCGGTGCCGTTTGCGCCGCACGCGGGGTCGGTGCTGGCCTGGTGACGGGGTGCATCAATGCCGAAGCAATGAGCCTGCACCTCGACGAGATCAGTTTCCATGTCGCGCCTGGCGCGCATGCCGTGGTCGTACGCGACGGTGCGGGTTGGCACCAAACCGGCGGACGACTGCGGGTGCCCGACAACATCACCCTGATGCCGCTCCCGCCCAATTGTCCAGAATTGAACCCGGTAGAAAGCGTCTGGCAATATCTCCGCCAGAACGAACTCAACTTCACCGTTTGGGACAGCGTCGAGGCTGTAGTCGATGCTTGTTGCGCCGCTCGGTACAAACTCATTAGCACACCAAATACCATCACCTCCATCACCACCAGAAAACGGGCGAATATGTCAGGGCATTAGACGATTGGTATTACACCCCGAACATCGGGTTCATCCCTGATGGTCTAGCACTGAGCGCTGGTGTCGATGCCGCGATCGGCTCGAGCGAAGGCAACGGCAGCCCTCGCGGCTGATCGGACGGTTCGCTCAATCTAGAAGACACGCAAGGGAGGGGCGCAGCCCAAAAGGCCAGGCGTTTTTCTGTGTTCACTTGCTCGCCCGGAGCGCGCCTGTGCGGCGGCCCCCTTGGGACCGTTTCAGCGCCAAGCCCCGCTGGCATCCGAGGTAAGACCCACCGCGCGGTAGGCTGCATCAATCAGCAATTGCCCGCGCGCGTTGAGCAGTATGCCCGCGCCCATCCGGTTCATGGTATAACCGAAGCTCAAGCCTTGTGCCGGATCGGCAAAACCGATGCTGCCGCCCATTCCGACATGTCCGAAAGCGCTCTCGCCCAGAATCAGGCTGTCTCCGCCCGCAGCGCGGTTATCCGTGCTCATCATGAAGCCCATTGCAAAGCGCATGGGTTGATAGAGCACAGCATCGCTGTGCGTGGCGGCGCTGACCCGACCCATGCGGTGCAGCGTCTCCGGTGAAACCAGCGCACCGCCGCCAGCGGCCAGCGGCGCATACATGCCCGCAAGTCCGCGCGCATTGGTGATGCCGTTGGCGCTGCCGATCTCCGCCGCATGAACCTCGCGCGAATTGAAGTCCGCACCGCCAAGGTTGGTAAGGAAAAGGTTCGGCAGGCTGCCGGGCTGCGTGGTCGCGGCGCGGAAGAAGGCCGATCCGAAGTCGATCTCCACCGGGTCGGGCGCGATCATCGGCGCGACGCGGCCCTCTTCGCTTTCAGGCAGACCGATATGGAAATCGAGCCCGAGCGGTCCTGCAACATGTTTCTGGAAAAACTCGCCTAGTGGCATGCCCGAAACCAGCCGGACGATCTGCCCCACCGTCCACGCATAAGTCACGCCGTGATAGCCCTGCCGCGTGCCAGGCTCCCAGTGCGCGGGCTCTGCGGCCACGCGCGCGGTCATATAGTCCCAATCCGCAATCCCGCCCGGCTTGATCGGCTCTGCCACATGCGGAACCGGCGAGGTGTGCGCCAGCATCATGCCGACCGTGGTCGTTTCCTTGCCGCCACCTGCAAATTCAGGCCAGATATTGCCGACCCGGGTTTCGTAAGTCACGCGCCCTTGGTCAACCAGAATGTGCAGACACAGCGCAGTGGCGGCTTTGGTGCAGGAATAGACGATCGAGACGGTGTCCCGCTTCCACTGTTCGGCGGATTCCGGCTTGGCCAACCCGCCCCACAGATCAACCACGTTGCGGCCATGAAGCGTGACGGCAACGCTCGCGCCCACTTCCTTGCGCTCTTCGAAGTTCCGGCGAAACTCGGTTAGAACGCCGGTAAACTGGGGATCGCAGTGGCCGGAAATGGACCGACCATCGGCAAGCTCAAACGAAATCGCGCTCATGTCAGGGCGAAATCCGCCATAGTGAAGTCCTCGGGCTTGAAGGTCTTTGTCATCTTCCAGTAGTCGACCAGCCGGTAGGGCAGAAGCGCAAAAATGCGCCCCGCGTCGTTGCGATACCAGTTGGTCAAGCCTTTGTGGGTCCAGACCATGTTAGCGTGGAGGTGATCGACCTCGGCGACATAGGCATCATGTGCGGCAGACTGCACGTCGATCGCCTTGGCCCCGGTTTCCAGCACTTCGCGCAGCGCGGTCAGGATCAGGCGCATCTGGCATTCGGTGATGAAAATCACGTTCCCGCCATGCGCCAGGCCCGTGTTCGGCCCCATCAACGTAAAGAAATTGGGAAAGCCCGGCACCATCGTGCCGATATAGGCGGTGGCATCGTCCGGCCCCCAGACCTCGTGGAGATCGCGCCCGCCCGAGCCGGTGATCGTCATCGGACTTAGCATCTTACTGGCCTGAAAGCCCGTTGCATAGATGATGACGTCCGCCTCGATCAGCGCGCCATCTTCCATCACCACACCTTCGGGCGCGATCCGCGCAATCTTGGCGGTCACCAGATCGACATTGGGCCGTAGAAGCATCTCGTACCAGTTGTTGTCCACAAGAATGCGTTTGCCATAGGGCGGATAGCCGGGCGTGCACTTGGCGATGAGATCATCCCGGCCCGCTAGCTTGCCTCGCAGATAGCGCTCCATGAACAGGCGGTGGCGCGCGTTGACCTGGTTGATCGAGCGACCGCCATCCTCCCATTCGGGATCGACTTGAAGCGAGGCGTGGAGCCCGTCGGCAAAGGCCCAGAAGAGCTGGAACCGATACCAGCGCGCAAAGAACGGCACATGCGCCAGCGTCCACTTCATGCCTTCGGAGACTTCGGCGAAGTAATTGGGATTGGGCACGACCCAGTGCGGCGAGCGTTGCAACACGGTGAGGTGCGCGACATCGGGCGCGATCGTCGGGCCGACCTGCTGGCCGGAAGCCCCGGTGCCGACCATCACCACGCGCTTGCCGGAAAGATCAAGCCCCTCCTGCCACTGGGCGGTGTGCAGCGCAGTACCGGCGAAGCTCTCGCGTCCCGGGATCTCCGGCAGCTTGGGCCGGTTGAGCACGCCGACAGCGGAGATCACCGCCCGCGCCTTGAGGTGCGTGACCGTGCCGCTCGCATCGCGCGTCGCGACATCCCAGGTGCCGGTGACATCATCATACGTGGCCGAGGCGACTTCGGTCTCGAAGCGGATGTGCTTCCGGATGCCATAGGTATCGGTCGCGCGCTCGAAATAGGCCCACAGTTCATCGCGCTTGGCGAAGAAGTGCGACCATTCGTGGTTGAGATCGAACGAGTAGGAATAGAAGTGGTTGGGGGTATCGACTCCGCATCCAGGATAGAAATTCTCGTACCAACTGCCGCCGACCGCGGAGTTCTTCTCGATGATCGTGAAGGGAATGCCCGCTTGGCTGAGCCGGATCGCGGCGCAAACGCCCGACATGCCCGCGCCGATGATCACCACGAGAAAGCTTTCAAGCGCAGCGGCGGCAGGACGCTTGCGCCAGATCAGCCCGCGCGGATCGGGCTTGGTCGCCTCCAGATCCTCGCGCATCATGGCGCAGTAGTCCGAGCTGACATGCTCGCCCACCGCAGTGGAGAGCATTTCCTGCAGGAAATCACCTTCGGGTAGTGGCGGCAGCGCACGGCCGCTACGTGCGTAATCGAGCAGCGCGACCTCCAACCGCTGCCGGATCTCGGCGCGCAAGTCCTCAGGCATGGTCTCGTGGTAGTTCATCGGCCCGGTGATGTGCGGACGGGCGCGTTCGAGCAGCGCGCGGTCACCGGTGATCTGGACCAGCACGAGCATCAGCGTCGCGGCATCCGCCTCGGCCAGTGCCGCGCGAAGGGCTGCGGGATCGGCAGCCAGCGCGGCAAGACCGGCCGCTTCCCGCGCGCCCGGTTCCAGATTCAACGTGGCCAAAGCCGCTCTCCCTGATTAACTCTTGCAATCTACTTAGCTTGGCAGGTATCTACGCGCCAGTAGATAAAAATGCACGTAGTTCAGGCTGCGGCAAAATGGGGAGAGAACATGGTGCGCACGCAGTTTTCCGCGTTCGGGGCAATCCGCTTGAAATCGCCTTTGGCGCGCCGCAACAGCGCGCATTTGGCCCTGCTTCTGGCCGGTTCAGCGCTTTTCGCGTCGCCTGCCATGGCGCAGGAAGCCGCGCCGCCGACCGATGGCCTTGCCGATATCGTGGTGACCGCCACCCGCAGTTCCGAATCGCTCTCCAAAGTTGCGGCCTCGGTCTCTGCTGTTTCCGAGGCTGCTCTTGGCGTTGGCGGGGTTAAAGACGTCCAGTCACTCGCCACCGCGATCCCCAACCTTTCTGTGGGTGATCAGTTCGGCGTGAACCGCATCTTCATTCGCGGCATTGGCCTGACCAGCATCGATCTTGGCGCAGACGGCGGCGTGGCGTTCCTGCAGGACGGCGCGCAGATCGCGCGGCCAGCCGCGCAGCTTTCCGGCTTCTACGATCTGGAGCGCGTCGAAGTGCTGCGCGGGCCGCAGGGCACGCTTTATGGCCGCAGCGCAACGGCAGGCGCGATCAACCTGATCACCAAGCGCCCGACCGAAGAGATAGACGGCTATGTCCGCGCCAGCTACGGCAACTACAATGCAGTTTCGCTGGAAGGCGCGGTCGGCGGGGCGATGGGCAGCGACAAGCTGATGATCCGCCTGGCCGGCAAGTACGACCGGCGCGACGGCTATGGCGTGAACGAGTTCACCGGGCAGGACATCGACAACCGCGATGCCTATGCCTTCCGCGGCAGCATTCTGGCCAAGCCCGCCGAAGACCTCGAAGTGCTGATCTCGGGCGAGTATTTCAACGAGAACGACAGCAACTACGCGTTCCACTACTTTGGCCCGACAGTGGCACCGGAAAACCAGCTCGGCTCGATCCTGGGCGGCCAGTCGCTGTTCACCGTTGCCGCGGCAGCGGGCCGCAAGCCGAACCTGCGCAACATCTATTCGGATCAGGAAGCGCTCAACCAGCGCGATGGCTATAACTTCACCGGCACGATCGCGTGGACCCCGGGCGATTGGGACGTGAAATCGATCACGTCCTACCGCAATTTCCAGCGCTTCAACCGCAACGATCTCGATGGCTCGAACGCCAACATGTTCGGCCAGAACAACTACACCGAAAAGAGCGAAACCTTCAGCCAGGAACTGGTCGGCACTTACAAGAGCGAGAAGTTCGACCTGCTGGTGGGCGCGATGTACTTCAAGGAAGATCTCTTCGGCGAAGTGCGCGTGCCGCTGACCAACCTTGCGGTGCTGCTCAAGCTGGCCGGACAGGTGCCGCCTGCCACGCCCGACGGCGCCTTCAACGGGCTCGCATATCTGCAGGACGGCACGGTCAGCATCGATGCGCTAGGCTTCTATGCGCAGGGCTCTTATGCCGTGACCGACAAGCTCAAGCTCACCGCTGGCGGCCGCTTCAGCCATGAAAAGCGCAAGGGCGTCGGCACGTTCGATTTCCTTGGCAGCGTGAACACCGACAAGCAGAAGAGCTGGAACGCCTTTACCCCCACGGTCACGCTAAACTATCAGGCGACCGATGCCACGCTGGTCTATGCCTCGGTAACACGCGGGTTCAAATCGGGCGTGATCAACGTCGGTTCGCGCAACGATGTGATCAACCCGGAATACGTGTGGAGCTACGAAGTCGGCATCAAGACCGCGACGGCCGACCGCAAGCTGCAGGCCAACATCGCCGGGTTCTACATGGACTACACCGATCTCCAGGTCGGCTTCGTCGATGCCACCAGCGTCGTCACCACGGTCAATGCCGCTTCGGCGCGCAACTATGGTGTGGAGGCGGAACTGCGCGCCAAGCCGCTTCCGGGGCTGACGCTCGAACTGTTCGGCACCTACCTCAACGCCAAGTACCGCCGGTTCACCACGGGTGATTACCGGCAGGGCTTCCAGCAGATCAGCGTGGCGGGCAACCGCCTGTCGAACGCGCCGGAATTCTCGTTCCGCGCCGGTGGCAACTACGACATCCCGATCGGCTCGGCGGGCAAGCTCAACGCGCGCGCCGAAGTGAACTGGCAAGACCGCGTGTTCTTCACCGAGTTCAACAACGCCGACGCCACGCAGGCGCCTTATGCGCTCATCAACGCGGGGCTGCGCTTCACCTCTGCGGACGACAAGTTCACGGTCGATGTCTGGGGCCGCAACCTCGCCAACAAGCTGGTGATCACCAACAACATCATCACCGCGCCGCTGTTCAACAGCGTCCGGGTCGGCTCGCTCGCCCCGCCGCGCACCTTCGGCGTGACCTTCGGAGCCAACTTCTGAAGGCAGGAGCTTAGACCATGGCGCAAGGCCTACTCTTCGATCTGACGGACCCTGAACTGAAGCAGGACCCGTATCCGATCTTCAAGGTCCTGCGCGATGCCGAGCCGATGCACTTCTCGCCGCTCGGGTTCTGGGTGGCAACCCGCTATGAAGACGTTCGTGCGGTCCTGATGGACCGCACGAATTTTGGGCAGGGCAATTTCCTCTCCAACATCCGCCTATTCTACGGGCCGGACTTCGATGTTCTCTCGCATTCAGCCTATCGCTGGCTTTCGGAGATCTTCCTCTATCAGGACCCACCGCGCCATACCCGCGTGCGCGGCCTTGTGACCCAGGCGCTGACCGCGCGGCGCGTGATCGAACTGCGCCCGCGCGTGCAGGCGATTGCCGACCGGCTGCTGGGTGCAGTGGAGGATGCGGGCCGGATGGAGGTGATCCACCAGTTCGCCTACCGCTTCCCCACGCTGGTGATGTGCGACATGCTCGGCCTCTCACCAGAAGAAGCCTCGGACGAGGTGCTCGCCGCGCTCAATCAGGCGATTGCCGACAGCTTCGTGGTCTTCGAAATGCGCGCCTTTTCCGATGCGGAACTGGGGCTCGCCAATCGGCAGATGGATTTCCTGATGGATTTCTTCGGCGCTGTTTTTGCCGAGCGCCGCCGCGCCCCGCGCGATGATCTGGCCACCGCACTGTGCAACGCGCGCGACGAGCACGGCCCGCTCACCGATCACGAAATGGCAACTGTCGCCATCGGGCTGTTCGGCGCCGGGTTCGAGACGACCGCGCACATGATCGGAAACGGCCTTCTCTCGCTCGCCAAGTTCCCGGAGCAATGGGCCAAGCTCGTTGCCAACCCGGGCCTTGCGGCATCAGCGACCGAGGAAATCCTGCGCTACGAAAGCTCTCTCGTCGGCACCAACCGCACCGCCTTCACCGATACCAAAGTGGGCGGCAAAACCGTGCGCGCCGGGGAACGCGTGCTGACGCTGGTAGCAGCGGGCAACCGTGATCCAGCCGTGTTTGCAGACCCCGACCGCTTTGATATCGAGCGCAAAGGGCCCAAGCACCTCTCGTTCGGCGGTGGCATCCACTTCTGCGTCGGCGCGGAACTGGCGCGGCTGGAAGGCGAGATCGCGCTCACCTCGCTGGTCACGCGCTTCCCCGCCCTGCAGATCGACGCCGCCAGCGCCGAGTGGCGGCAGGAAGGTTTCATGTTCCGCGGCCTCTCGAAGCTCGACGTCAGCTGGTAAGCGCTATAGCCGCTCCTTCTTCAGCTTGATCCCGGCCTTCTCGCGGTCCCACGTATCGGGCGTAATCCCTTCACCGCGCAGTTCGGCCTTCATCACTTTAGCGGTCGGCGTCTTGGGCAGTTCGGGCAGAATGCGGATGTAGCGCGGCACCATGAAATAGGGCATCCGCGCCGCTAGGAATTCCGAGAGCGAGACCGGGTCGATCGTCGCGCCCGGAACTGGGGCGATCACCGCCATGACCTCGTCTTCCGAATATTCGCTGGGCACGCCGATTACCGCCGCCTCGCGCACATCCGGATGCGCGGTCACGTCGCTTTCCACCTCGAACGAGGAGATGTTCTCGCCCCGCCGCCGGATCGCGTCCTTCACCCTGTCGACGAAATAGAAATAGCCGTCCGCATCGCAGCGGAACGCATCACCGGTGTGGAACCAGCCATTGCGCCAGGCGCGTGCGGTAGCTTCCGGGTTCTTGTGATAGCCATGGTTCATCGCCCAAGGCCGGTCCGTGCGAACGATCATCTCGCCCACCGTGCCCACCGGCACCTCGCAATCATTGGCATCGACCAGCCGCACATCGGCTCCGCTGCGCACCTTGCCGCAAGTGCCCAGCTTCACCGGATTGGGCTCCGAGACGATGGGCGAGGAAATCTCGGTCATATTGAAGATGGTGTAGACGTCGATCCCGAACCGCTCGTGAAACGGCCCCGCCGCCTCAGTTAGTGGCACCATGAACGCCTTGCGTACGCCGTGATCCCTGTCCTCCGGCCCCGGTGGACGCTTGATCAGGAACGTCGCCATTACCCCCAGCAGGAAGATCACCGTGCATTCGGTGCGCTTCACGAAGTGCCAGAAGGTGTCGGTGGAGAAGTTCTCCATCAGCGCGATGGAACCGCCGCGCGCCAGCATC
>CANEVG010000015.1 GCA_947442095.1 Sphingomonadaceae bacterium | reverse complement strand
CCAGTCCGCCGCGCCGCCGGACTTGAACCACACCAGCGGCGCAAGCGGAGCCTTGGCCGTCAGCTTGCCGCGCACGGTGCGCGCTAGCGCTTCGACAAGCTCGGCACGAGCGGACAGGGGAGCCATCGCCCCCTCTAGGTCCGCTCGTCCTGAGCTTTTCGAAGGACCGGGCGCTGAAGGCTGCATCACGCTGCCCCCAGCTTTCCTGCAATGGCATCAGCCAGCCCCGCCGCCCACTTGGTAATATCGCCCGCGCCAAGGCACACGACCATGTCCCCAGGCTGGATCGAGGCGGCAAGTTCCCCGGCCAGCGCGTCGGCGCCTGCGACCAAGTGCGCGCTGCGGTGCCCGCGCGCCTTGATGCCCTCGACCATCGCGGCGCTGTCCACGCCTTCGATCGGGGCTTCGCCGGCGGGATAGACCGGCGCTGCATAGACCACATCGGCATCGTTGAACGCGCCCTGGAACTCTTCCATGTGATCGCGCAGCCGGGTGAAACGATGCGGCTGAACGACGGCGATGACGCGGCCCGTAATGCCCTCGCGCGCGGCGGCGAGCACGGCGCGGATTTCGACCGGGTGGTGGCCGTAGTCGTCGATAATCGGGGTGCCTGCCACCTCGCCCACTTTGGTGAAACGGCGCTTGACCCCGGTAAACTTGGCGAAGCCTGTGCGGACAAGCTCGTCCGAGACGCCCATCTCCACCGCGACGGCGACAGCGGCGAGCGCGTTCTGCACGTTGTGGCGGCCGGGCATGGGCAGTTCGATGCCCTCGATGCGGCGGAAGCTGCCATCGCGCTGGCGCAGCACGGCGGTGAACCGGTTGCCGCCGGGGATTGTCGTCACCACCTCCCCGCGCACATCGGCCTGCGCGGAAAAGCCGTAGGTCACCACGCGGCGGTCGCGCACCTTGGGGATGATCGCCTGCACTTCGGGGTGATCGATGCACAAGATAGCCGCGCCGTAGAACGGCACGTTCTCGATAAACTCGACAAAACTGTCCTTGACCCGGTCGAAAGAACCATAATGATCAAGGTGTTCGGGATCGATATTGGTGACCACCGCAAGCGTGCCATCGAGCCGCAGGAACGAGCCGTCGCTCTCGTCGGCTTCCACGACCATCCACTCGCTGTCCCCCAGTCGCGCATTGGAGCCATAGGAATTGATGATGCCGCCGTTGATCACGGTCGGGTCGATCCCGCCCGCATCGAGCAGACAGGCGACCATCGAGGTCGTGGTGGTCTTGCCGTGCGTGCCGGCAACGGCGACCGTGTTTTTCAGCCGCATCAGTTCGGCCAGCATTTCCGCGCGGCGCACCACCGGAATGCGGCCTTCGAGTGCCGCGACCACTTCGGGATTGTCGCGCTTCACCGCCGTGGAGGTAACAACGACCGCCACGCCCGCCACATTCTGCGCGCGCTGGCCGATCATCACCGCGATGCCGCGCTGGCGCAAGCCATCGACGACATAGCTTTCGGTCATGTCGGAGCCCTGCACGCTGTAGCCCATGTTGTGCATGACCTCGGCAATGCCGGACATGCCGATCCCGCCGATGCCGACGAAGTGGATCGTGCCGATATCGATGCCGACGCCCTTCATTCGGGCACTCCCTGCGCGTTAAGGAATTTGGTCCCCAATTTGGTCGAAGACGCAAATGGGGAGGTGGCCCGCCGCAGGCGGGTCGGAGGAGTGAAGGCGACCGGGAACAACCTCTCCGTCAGCCCTTCGGGCTGCCCGCTCCCCATTCGCCCTGCGTGGAAATGGGGATGGGGAGAGGCAAACACGCGCTTCATTCGGCGTGCTCCCGGGTCTTGGCCAGAGCCTGCGTGGTGCTGGCGGCCTGCTGCATCCCGGCGGCACGGATTACGTCCATCAGCGGCACGCCGCCGAAGCCTTCGACCAGGTCGGCAAGGTCCTTCACCGCATTCGGCAGCCCGCAGTTCCACGCAGCATGCGCGGCATTGGCGAGCGCCGCCGGGTTCAGCGCCATCGCCTGAATCTGCTTGGCGAGCTCCCTGGGCGTAAAACCTGTCTGGCGGATCGCCCGCGCGCCGCCTGCTTTCACCATTTCGCGCGTGTTGACCGCCTGATGGTCGTCGGTCGCGATCGGCAGCGGCACGAGGATTGCCGGGCGGCCAACGGCAGTGAGTTCGGCAATCGTCGAGGCCCCGGCCCGGCCGATGAACAAGTGTGTTTCGGCAAGGCGGCTCGCCATATCCTCGAAATAGGTGCCCAGTTCGGCGGGGATCTGGTGCCCGGCATAGCGCGCGCGCACCGCCTCGATATCTTCCGGGCGGCACTGCTGGGTCACCTGCAGGCGGTGGCACAGCGCGGGCGGCAGCATGGCAAGGCCATCGGGCACGACTTCGGCGAGGATCGACGCACCCTGGCTCCCGCCCGTCACCAACACGCGAAACAGGCTTTCGTCGCTGAACGCTGGAAACGCCTCTCCGCGCAGCGCGAGCACCTCGGGCCGCACCGGATTGCCGACGCGGTGGACCTTGCTCCACAGCTTGGGATCGAGCCGCTCGACTTCCATGTAGGCGGTCGCAATGGCATCGACCCGGCTGGCAAGCAGGCGGTTGACCCGGCCAAGCACCGCGTTCTGTTCATGGATCACGGTTGGAATGCGGGCCGAACGCGCCGCGAGCAGCGCAGGTAGCGCAGGATAGCCGCCGAAGCCGACAACGCAGGCGGGCGCGAAGCTTTCGAAAAGGCGCAGCGCCATCGCGCGGCCCTTCCAGATCGCGGAAAGTCCCTTGGCGAGCGCGATAGGGTTCTTGCCCATGCGCCCGGCCGGCAGCACGTGCGCTGGGAGGAATGCGGGCTTGCCAGGGATCTTCGCGCCGCGCTCGTCGGTCACCAGCGCGACATGGTGCCCGCGCCGTTCCAGCTCGGTCGCCAGCGCGAAAGCGGGCAGCAAATGGCCGCCCGTGCCGCCTGCCGCGAGAACGAAATGGCGCGATACAGAAGTCATGTCCGCAAAGGCTCCCTGAAGTCCGGCGTCTCGCGCGAGAGATAGGGATTGCGGCGCGTGATGGCGAGCAGGAACCCGACCCCGAGCAAGAGCGCGATGGTCGAGGAGCCGCCATAGCTGATCAGCGGCAGGGTCATCCCCTTCGAAGGGAACAGCTGCAGATTGACGAGGATGTTGATGAATGCCTGCCCCGCCAGCTGCGCGGTGAGCCCGGCGGCGGCCAGCACCGTGAACAAGTCTTCCTCATCCGCAAGGCGCAGCATAACGCGCACCACGATGGCGCAATAAAGCACCACGATCATGGCGCAGACCAGCAGGCCGAACTCCTCGCCGATCACCGAAAAGATATAATCGGTATGCGCCTCGGGCAGCGCCATCTTGCGCGCGCCGAGCCAGAGGCCGGAACCGCTCCAGCCGCCGCTGATGAGCGTGCGCATAGCAAGATCCACTTGATCGAACTCGCTGCCGCCCGAAACGAAGGCGTCAATACGGTGTGTGGCGTTGGGATAGAACAGATAGGCCATCACCACGCCGAACACGCCAAGCCCCGCGCTCCAGCCGATGCGCGTTAGGCTGAGGCCGGACAGCAGCACGAGCACGAACCACACCCCGCCGAACAGCACGGTGGAGCCGAAATCGGGCTGCGCCATAAGCAGCGCTGCCACCAGCAGCATCAGGCCGATGGAGATCGCGATCACCGGAATGCCTGGATCGCGCACGCGCCACGAAAGGATCCATGCGACGGCAATAGCAAAGCCGGGCTTGAGGAATTCGGACGGCTGCAAACTGAAACCGATCCACAGCCAGCGCCGGGCGCCTTTCACTTCGCTGCCCACAATCGGCACCAGCACCAGCGCCAACAGCATCGCGCCCGCGAGCAGGATCGCCAGCCGCCGGGTGGTTTCCTTGGGCAGCAGCGAGGCAATGAACATCGCAATCAGGCCCACGATCAGCCAGCGCACATGCAGCCAGAAGAAGTAGAGATCCCCCAGCACCTTCATCGGCGTGGAAAGCCGGTGCGCGCTGGCAGGCGAGGATGCCGCGACCGCAACCGCCCCCACCGCCACCAGCGCGAGCACCAGGCCGAGCAGCACCCGGTCGATCTCGCGCCACCAGATCACCAATTCGCTGCGCCGGGTGCGGCGATAGCGATTGGTGCGCGGAGCGATTTTCACGCCGCCGCCCTGCAGTTCGGTGGTGATCTGGAGGGTCGGTCCGGTGGAGGCCATCAGGCGGTCCTTTCCGCAATCAGCGCTTCGACGATCTGGCGGAAACTGTCGCCCCGCGCTTCGAAATCGCGGAACTGATCGAAGCTGGCGCAGGCCGGAGACAGCATCACGACATCGCCGGGCGCCGCCGCATCCATCGCCTGGCGCACCGCATCGCCCAGCATCTCGCTGCGCTGTACGGGCATCACGGGCTCAAGGATCTCGGCAAAGCGGGGACCGGCCTCGCCGATCGTATAGGCGCAGACCACGTGGCTGAAATAGGGCGCGCAGGCATCCAGATCGGCGCTCTTGGGCAGGCCGCCAAGGATCCAGTGGACACGCGGCCAAGCCCCCAGCGCGGGCGCGGTCGAGGCAGGGTTTGTCGCCTTGCTGTCGTTGATGAACAGCACGCCGTTCGCCTCGGCCACGCGCTCCATGCGGTGCGGCAGGCCGACAAAGCTGGCAAGCGCCGCGCGCCACACGTCCTCGGGAATGCCAAGCCGCTGCGCAATGGCGACCGCGATGGCGGCATTCTGCAGGTTGTGCGGTCCTTGCAGCGAGGGCCACAGCGCCTGGCCCTGCAGCATCGCGGGATCGACGACCTCGACGTTTCCGACAGGGCGCTGCGCAGTCACCGCCGCAGCAATGCGCAAAGCATCGGCATCGCCGCAACCAAACACGGCAAACTGGTCCGCCCGCTGCATGGCAAACAGCCGGGCCTTTGAAGCGCCATAGCCTTCATAGCCGTCATAGCGGTCGAGGTGATCGGGGCTGAGATTGATAAAGGCCGCCACATCGGCCTCAAGGCTGTAGGTCAGGTCGATCTGGTAGCTCGAAAGCTCCAGCACATAGACGCCGCCCTCCGGCAGCGGCGGCTGGCCGAGCACCGGCAGGCCGATATTGCCGCCCATCACCGTGGGCAAGTCCGCCGCATTGCAGATATGGTGGACCAGCGTGGTGGTGGTCGATTTGCCGTTGGTGCCGGTGATCGCGACCACTTTGTGCGGCGGCAGGCAGGCGCGGGCCTGCGCAAACAGCTCGATATCGCCGATGACCGGCACGCCGCAGGCCCGCGCATGGGCCGCAATCGGATGGCGGTTGAGCGGAACGCCGGGGGAGACGACGACGCCGTCGAAGCCGCTGAGATCGATCGTCAGCGGATCGGCGATCGTTGCCCGGCCTTCCAGCGGCGTGGTCTGTTCCTCGCGGCTGTCCCACGCGGTAACCTCGGCCCCGCTTGCCAGCAACGTATCGACCGTCGCCATCCCCGAACGGGCAAGGCCAAGGACCGCATAGCGCTTGCCGGCAAAGGCGGGAGAGACGATCATCGGCGGATTACCGCACTTTCAGCGTGGCAAGGCCGATCAGCGCCAGCACGATCGAGACGATCCAGAAGCGGATCACCACAGTCGATTCCTTCCAGCCGAGCTGTTCGAAGTGGTGATGGATCGGCGCCATGCGGAACACGCGCTTGCCGGTGCGCTTGTAAACAAACACCTGCACGATGACCGAGACCGCCTCCATCACGAACAGCCCGCCGACGATGCCGAGTACGATCTCGTGGTGGATCGAAACTGCGATCACGCCCAAAGTGCCGCCCAGCGCAAGGCTGCCGGTATCGCCCATGAACACAGCGGCGGGCGGCGCATTAAACCACAGGAACGCGAGGCCTGCACCCATGACCGCGCCGCAGAAGATCGCCAGTTCCCCCGCGCGCGGCACGTGCGGAATGCCGAGATAGGCCGCAAAGTCTGCGCGGCCCGCCAGATAGGCGATGATCGCGAAGGTGCCTGCCGCGATGATCACTGGCATGGTTGCCAGCCCGTCGAGCCCGTCGGTGAGGTTCACCGCATTGCCTGCGCCGACGATCACGAAAGCGGCAAACAGATAATAGACCGGGCCCATAGGGATATAGAGATTGCTGAACACCGGCAGATAGAGGTTGGTGTCCGTCACCACGATCGCGAGCGCAGAGCCGGCAATCACGAATTCGCCCAGCAGGCGCAGCCGCGCCGAAAGCCCTGCATGCGCGTATTTGGTGACCTTCGCATAGTCATCCATGAAGCCGATCACACCGAAGCCGAGCGTGACGACAAGGCAGGCCCAGACGAACTTGCTGGACAGGTCCATCCACAAGAGCAGCGAGATCGCGAGGCTGATGACGATCATCAGTCCGCCCATCGTGGGCGTGCCGCGCTTGGCCAGATGCGATTGCGGCCCGTCAGCGCGGATCGGCTGACCTTTGCCCTGGCGCACGCGAAGCATGTTGATGAAGCGCGGACCGATGATCAGGCCGATGGTCAGCGCCGTCAGCAGCGCCGCACCCGATCGGAACGACTGATAGCGGATGAGGTTGGCGAAGCCTTCGAAATGGAGCCATTGCGCCAGCAGATAGAGCATTCACAATTCCTTGGCGGCAGTGGCCTGACCCGATGGCGCCGCAGCGGTCAGGGCTCGCACCAAGGCGCCCAACCCGACCGAATTCGACCCCTTGACCAGAATGGCATCGCCCCCCTGCGGGCTGTCCGCAGCAAGGCATTCCGCCGCTCTGGCAGCATTTTCGACATGGTCGAGTTCGATTCGGCCCGCAAGCGCGGGGTCTGCGCTTTTCCCCAATGCGTTTGTGATCGCGCCGGTCAGGGCGGACGCCAGCGCCGCCATTTCCGGGCCGACCAGAATGATCCGCTCCACCCCGGCTGCGATCAGCGGCTCTGCCAGCGCAGCGTGATACCCATCCGAAAGGTCGCCCAGTTCCTTCATCGCCCCCAGCACCGCGATGCGGCGGCGCGCCGTCACTTCGCCCAGCGAAGCAATGGTCACACGCATCGAGGCGGGGTTGGCATTGTAGCTTTCATCGATCAGCAGCGCCTTGCCCGAACCGTCGCCGCCGGGCGCGGGAATGGTGTGGCGCGCGCCGCGCCCGGCCAGGCTTTCCATTTCGGATAGCGCGAGGCCTGCCGCACCCAGATCGCCGCCCACGGCGAGCACGGCGGCCATCACGGCCAGCGAATTCTCCACCCAGTGCGCGCCGGGCATCGCCACAGTGTAGCACAGCTTGCGATTGCCCAGTTCGCCCGTGAACGCGGCGGTCACCAGCGTGCCGCCGCCAACGGCTGGCACGGCATCGAGCAGGCGCGCATCGGCATGATCGCTGCGCCCGAAGCTGACGACAGCGCCGGCATGGCGCGCGGCGGCTTCACGCAGGCGGACATAGTGCGGGCTGTCCGCCGGGATGATCGCCATTCCGCCCACTTCCAGCCCCTCGAAGATCTCAGCCTTGGCGTCGGCGATGGCTTCCTCGCCGGAAAAGTGGCCGATATGCGCAGGCGCAATTGTGGTGACGATGGCGACATGAGGCCGCACGAGGCTGGTCAGCGCAGAAAGCTCGCCTGCATGGTTCATGCCCATTTCCAGCACGCCGAAGCGCGTGCGCGCAGGCATCCGTGCGAGGCTGAGCGGCACGCCGACATGGTTGTTGTAGCTCTTGACCGAGCGGTGCGCGCGGCCCCGGCTGCCCCGGTCGAGCGCGGCAAAAAGCGCTTCTTTGACGCCGGTCTTGCCCGCCGAACCGGTTACCCCGATGATCGCCGCGTGCACCCGCGCGCGCGCGGCGTGACCCAGATCGACCAGCGCTTGCGTGGTGTTCTCCACCAGCACATGCGGCCATGGCACCGGGTACTCGACCAGTGCGGCGCTCGCCCCGCGTGCAAACGCGCCTTCCAGAAAGCGGTGCCCATCGCTCTCCGCGCCCTTCAGCGCGATGAACAGGTCGCCGGGCAGTACCTCGCGGCTGTCGATGGCGCAGCCTGAGACGGCAAACTGGCCAGACGCCGTGCCGCCGGTGGCTGCAGCGATCCCGCCTGCGCTCCACAGCGCCAGGCCGAGATCGTCGCTCGGCTCCACAGGCCATTGCAGCAAGGCCGGATGGGCATTCATGTCGTACACTCCCGTGCCACTTGCACATCATCGAACGGCAGGACGCGCATGGCCTCGCCGCGCCCCACAATCTGCCCTTGCTCGTGCCCCTTGCCCGCGACAAGCACGATATCCTCAGTTCCCGCCTGCGCAATGGCCTCGGTAATCGCCTCGCGGCGGCCCGCGATCTCGCGCGCACGCTCGTTGCATCCTGCAAGAACGGCAGCCCGGATCAGCGCAGGGTCTTCGCCGCGCGGGTTGTCGTCGGTCACAATCACCAGGTCCGCACCCGCGCAGGCCGCTTCGCCCATCGGCGCGCGCTTGCCCGCATCGCGGTCGCCGCCTGCGCCGATTACGGTGATCAGCTTACCGGCAACGTGCGGGCGCAGCGCGGCAATCGCCGCCGTTATCGCATCGGGCGTGTGCGCATAATCGACATAGACGGGCGCCCCGGCTCGGTTGATCGCCGCGCGCTCCAGCCGCCCGCGCACGGGCTGGATGCGTGACAGCGCCGCAAATGTCGCCGCCGGATCGCCGGCGGTCGCGATCACCAGACCGGCGGAAACCAGCGCATTGGCGGCCTGATAGGCCCCTATCAGCGGCAGATCGAGCTTGCGGCGTGCGCCATCGAAGGCAATCTCCAGCGTCTGGCCAAGCTGGGTGGGCCTGCGCGAGAGGAGCTGGATCGTCTTCCCTGCCTCGCCCACGCTGATGACCTTGAGGCCGCGCGCCTTCGCAGCGGTAATGGCCTCAGCCGACCACGTATCGTCCGCCCAGATCACCGCCGCGCCGTCTTCGGCCACGACATCGTCGAAGAGGCGCATCTTGGCGGCGAAATAGGCGTCCATCGTGCCGTGATAGTCCAGATGATCGCGGCTGAGATTGGTGAAGGCCCCAGCGGCCACGCGCGGGCCTTCGTTGCGGAACTGGTCGAGCCCGTGGCTGGAGGCCTCGTAGGCCACATGGCTCACCCCCTCGCGCGCAAGCCCAGTAAGGTTGGCAAGGAATGTTACGATATCAGGCGTGGTCAGCCCGGTGGAGACGCTCTCATCCGCTGTGGTAACACCGAGCGTGCCAATGGAAGCAGCACTGAACCCGGCCATGCGCCACAACTGGCGTGTCATCTCGACCGTCGAAGTCTTGCCGTTGGTGCCGGTCACGGCCACCAGCATTTCCGGCACCGGCGCGAAGAACGGCGCGGCAAGGCGCGCAAACATGCGGCGCGGCGAAGCATCGGCAATATGCGCCGCACCCTCGACCTTGGCCTCGGGCCGCGCGACCACTGCGATGGCACCGGCGGCGACAGCAGCGACAATGAAATCCTCGCCATTGAAGCGCGCACCGGGAAACGCGCCGAACACCGTGCCGGGGGCCACCTTGCGGTGATCGATGGCAAAGCCCGTCACGTTCGTGTCGGCAAAGGCCCCGTCGGCAGCGGAGTGGTACATGCCAGCGGCTGCAGCCAATGCGCCCAGCTTCATTCGCCTTCTCCCGAGCCGACGAGCGGGCTGAGGTCGGTGATATCGACATCGTGGTGCGCATCGGGGACCACGCCCAGCATCGGCCCGATGCGCGGCACCAGCCGGCCTACGATCGGCGCGGCATTCCACGCAGCGGTGCGCTGGCCGGAGGAGGCTTGCGTCGCCTGCGGTTCATCGAGCATCACGATCACGACATAGCGCGGCTTGTCCATCGGGAAGGCGGCGGCAAAGGTCGCGATCAGCGAGGTCTTGCGGTAGCCGCGCAGACCCGGTTTTTCAGCAGAACCGGTCTTGCCCCCCACGCGGAAGCCCGCCGCATTCGCCTTGCGGCCGGTGCCATCGGCCACGATCATCCGCAGCAACTGGCGCATCCGCGCGCTGGTTGAGGCCTTGAACACGCGGCGGCCCGGCGGAAGATGCGCCGGATCGATCTTGTAGAGCGTGGCCGGACGCCACAGCCCGCCGTTAACCATCGCGGCATAGGCGGATGCAAGGTGCAGCGGGGTCACTGCGATGCCGTGGCCATAGCTCACGGTCATGTTCGTGAGCCGCTGCCAATCGCCGCTGCCGTTCTGCCCGCCGCCCCTGGGCCAGAGCGGAAAGCCGCGCGCGGGCAGTTCGATGGTCGGGCGCTCGTGCATGCCCAGTGCCGTCATCGTCTGGCGCAGTGCGGTTGGCCCCAGCGCATCTGCCACATGCGCCGTCACAACGTTCGACGAATGGATGAGCGCTTCCGGAACGTTCAGCGTCGTGCCGAAATTGTGGCTGTCGTGAATGGTGTAGCCCGCAATGTTGAACGGTACCGAAGGATAGCGCGTGCTTAGATCGGTAAGCACTCCGGCATCGATGGCCGAGGCAACCGTGATCGGCTTGAAGGTGGAGCCAAGCTCGTAAACCTGATTGGAGACCCGGTTGAACACCAGATCGTTGTAGGCCAGATCCGAACGGTTCGGATTGAACGAGGGCAGCGAGGCGAGTGCGACAACCTCGCCGCTATCGGCATCGAGGATCAGCCCCGCCGCGCCCTTCGCGTTGGTTTCCATCATGCCCCGGCCAAGCTCGTCTTCCAGAGCGCCCTGTGCGCGCGCGTCGAGCGAAAGCGCGGTGGGCGTGCCGCGATGCACCGGATCGAGCAGGCGGCCTTCGAGCACCTGCTCCATGCCGACATGGCCCTTGCCTGCCTCGTCGACATAGCCGAGCACATGCGCGGCGAGCGAGCCTTGCGGATAAAAGCGCTGCTCCTCACGCGGGAACTCCAGTGCCGGTTCGCCCAGAGCGAAGACCCGGTTGGCCTCTTCGGGCAGGACCCGGCGGTGCAGATAGCATGCTCTGCCTGCCTTGAGCCGCGCCAGTAGATCCGCATAATCGGCTTCGGGGAAAATGCCGACAAGCGCCTGCGCCACTTCCTCGGGCGTCTTGACCAGCGGCGAGCCCGCTTCGCCCAGCGCCTTGGGATTGAACCACAGCGAATAGGACGCAAACGCGCGGGCCAGCGCCAGTCCTTGGCGATCGGTGATCTCCCCGCGCGAAGGCAGCAGTGCTTCGGCCATCGACGCGCGCTCGGGCGTCTGTTCGAACAGGCCGAGCTGGCCGATCCGCACACAAGCCGTCAGCGCCAGAAACACGAACACCAGCATCACCCACTGCGCCCGCATCCGTGCAGTGATCAGCGCAATCTGGCGCACGTTCGCCAGCTGGACCCGGCCCGAGGCGATGGCGGCGGAAGCGGTCAGAGCGTTCACGGGGCGGTCTTGCTCGGCTTAGCGGGTTTGGTGGACTTAGCGGGATTGGACGGTGTGGCAGCCTTGGTAGCGCTGGCGAGCTGGGTCTTTTTGTCCGCCCGCGCAGAACCTGATTTCTTGCCCTTCGTGCTGCCGGATTTGGCGAGAGCGGGCTTATCCTTGTCCTGCCGCTTTCCGGCGGCGGCTTGCTTCACTGGGACGACCATGGCTAGCCGCGCGCCTAGCGCTTCGGTCGCGGCAGCGCGATCGGCCGGGGCCGCTGCAGCGCTGGCGGTGTTATCGCTCTCGCGCTCCGCTGGGGCGGAGATATCGGAATCGCCGGTCAGGCGCGAAACGATGGCCGGGAACGCCACTTCGGCTGCCACGGCGTTGTCCGCGCTCGCCACACGGATCGGCGTTGGGGCACCCGGTCCATCCGGCTTGGCAAAGGCGGCAAGCTGGCGCTCGTTCGAAATATACTGGCTTGCCGACGGCGCGACATAGCCGAACTCGACATCGTTCCACAGCTTCAGCTGCTGCTGGTTGGCGCGGGTTTCCACCTCTGTTTCAAGGTAGAGCTTCTCCTTGCGCAGCGAGATGATCTGCTGCTCGGTGCGATGGACCTGGCTGCGCAGCGCGTTGACGCGGAACGCCAGCACCATGACCAGCGCGGCACACACCAGCAGCAGCGCAATCCAGCCGATCGAGCGGAACCGGTTGGCGCTGACCATCATGCGGCCAGACCCGTGCGGGCAGGCGCTGCGGTGCGGACCGCCCAGCGCAAGGTGGCCGAACGCGCGCGAGGGTTACGCGCCTCTTCCGCCGCGCCCGCGCGGATTGCGGCGGAGGGCTTTTCAAACACCGCCGCCGCCGCTGCGCCGCTCATCGGCAGGTGCCGCGATCCCGAGGGCATCGCGCCCGCCGCTTCGCGGAGGAACTGCTTGACGATGCGGTCCTCAAGGCTGTGAAAACTCACCACTGCCAGGCGCCCGCCGGGGGCGAGCAGGCGTTCCGCCGCCGCAAGGCCCGCCATCAGCTCATCCAGCTCGCCATTGATATGAATGCGCACGGCCTGAAAGCTGCGTGTGGCCGGATCGCGCGGCGCGCCGGGGCGATAGCCCAAGGCCTTGCGCACCACATGCGCGAACTGGCCCGTGGTGGTCAGCGGCCGGGAGGCCACCACCGCGCGGGCAATGCGGCGCGATTGGCGCTCTTCGCCATAGCGATAGAGCACATCGGCAATCGCTTCCTCGCTCGCCTCGTTGAGGAAATCGGCCGCGCTTTCCCCCTCCTGCGACATGCGCATATCGAGCGGGCCATCGCTAGAAAAGGCAAAGCCGCGCGCCGCCTGATCGAGCTGCATCGAGCTGACGCCGATATCGAAGACAACGCCCTGCACCGAAGCGATGCCGGCACTGGCCAGCCCTTCGACCAGTTCGGAAAAGCGGCGCGGATGGAGCACGAGGCGCGGCGGAGTTTCTTCCGCTTCGGTCCAGCCCTGCCCGGCGGAAATCGCATCGGGATCGCGGTCGAAGGCATGGACGGTCGCGCCGACATCAAGCAAGCGGCGCGTGTATCCACCAGCGCCGAACGTGGCGTCGATAATCAGCGAACCGGGAGCAGGGGCGATCGCCTCGACAACCTCATCGAGGAGGACGGGGATATGAGGTGGCCCGCTCATTTGCGCGATGCCTTCGCGGCCTGTTCGGCCATCTTGGCGCGGCAAGACGATTTGGCCGAATCCCACTCCGGCCCCATCGAAAACAGAACCTCGGGCGACCAGATCGTGAACTTGCGCAGGCCACCGTGGAAATAGAGCGCCTCCTTGATCGAGGCCTGTTCACCGAGATGCTCGGGAAGCACGAACCGGCCCGAATCGTCGAAGCTGACCGTGGCGAAACCGCAGAGCTGCGCCTCGCGCACATCGCGGTCGAACTCTTCGCCGCGCTGGATCGCGTTGCGCTCTTCCTTGTCGATCTGCTCTTCGAAGGTTTCGGCATAGGACGTGCCAAAGCCGACTAGGCAGGGGTGATTATGGTGCTTGTCGATGCACAGGGTGCGTTCGCCGTCCGAGGCGGCTTTTACCTTGGGGCGGAAGTCTGCAGGCAGGACAAAGCGGTTCTTATCGCCGCGCGGCGAAAAGCCCTGCCCCCAAAACTGCGACTGCGCCCCGGCCACGCCCCGAACCCCCGCAACGACACATAAGCCCCCGACCCCGCCCGCGCGCATGCACTGGCCGGAACATCCCCCGTGGATGCGCCATGAAGTTTGTCTCGATGAAAAAGAGCCTTAACGCGGGAGTGCCCGGGCGAAAAGGGGAAAATGCGGGAAATTGCGCTCAGTTGTTGATTCCAGTGGATGAATCCTTGGATAGCGCGACGCTATAGGAATTTGTACTACACCTGTTCACCAGACCCACCCACGCATTTCTGCCAAAAATCGGCAAAGACTCGCCCCGGCCCGTGCTGACCCGAGTGCGTCCCGTAGTTTCCCCGAGAGAATCGACCGAAAGTTCAGCGCTTGAAAGCGCGGCCCATCAGCGCCCGCAGCTTGCGGGCCCGGCCCGCGGTCTGCTTGGCAGGCTCAAGCATCGCGCAATCCGCCACAATCAGCGCGCGGCCCTTGCCGATCCGGCATTCGGCGATCAGCCCAACCTGCTCAGTTCGGCATGACGCATCGCCACCGGGCCGGACCACTAGCGTTCCGGCCAACCGCACCGGCAAGCCCGTTCCCGTGTTTTCCCGTGCCGTATCCGGCTGCGCGGCGTCGAACTGGAGGACAAGGCCCCAATGCCCCAGAATCGGCGAGAGCAGCACGGTATCCTGCGGCCGCCGCCGGTCCCCCAGCGCAAAGCGGCTCTCCCAGGTCAGCATCGGATCGGCGAACAGCAGTACATGCCCGCCGCCGCGCACCCAGCGGTCAAGCGCGACATTCTCCTGCGGCTCCAGCGGGCGCGGCTGGGCCATGATCAGATCAGCAAAGCCTTCAGGCTTCAGCAGGGTATCGAGCAGCACCACGCGGTGCCCCTCTTCCAGCACGGCGCGCGCCCAGTGGGGTTCTTGCGGGGCAGAGATGCGCGCGGCCATATCGTTTGCCTCACCCCACCATATCGGAAGGCTGGTAAACAGCCCAAGGGGGGCCCGCCGTTCGGGGGGCAGCGGCGCAGGACGCGGCCAGAACAGGAGCGCGGCAGCAAGGAACAGCATCGCGCCGCCCGCAATGCACCAAGGTCGCATGCGTTGGGGAATCAGTTTCCGGCCGGACGCGGCGGCGCAGGGATCGCTGCGGGCTTGGGCGGGCCGACCACTGGCAGTTCTGGCGCCACGCCCATGTCGACCAGCGGATCGCTCGGCGCAGGTGCGGCGCTCGCGCTTGCGCTGGCCAGCGCCGCCGGGCTGCCGGCCAAAGGCGCGCCTTCAACCTGCTTGGCACGGTCCATGATCACATTGGCAAGGCTCACCAGCAGCAGCATGCTCGCAAGGCCGAACAGCCCCACTTGCAGCCGGTGCACCGCCTGCGCGCGCAATTCGCGCGGGCCGGGCTGGGCCGGTTGGAGCGCGGCAAGGCGCGCGGTTTCGCTGGCAAGGCCCGCCGCCGACATCGGCTCGACCGGCGGGGTGCGATCAGGAAAGAAGCCGAACAGAGCCATCGCAGGCGATACTACTCGGTTACGCCAGCCAAGGGAAGACTGGCAGCCCCTTCGCGCGCAGCCAATCGGGATTGTAGAGCGAGGAGAGATAGCGGAAACCCGTGTCGCACAGGATCGTGACCACGCGGCTACCGGATCCGAGCTGCTCGCCCAGCGCCACCGCCCCCGCCACGTTGATCCCGCTCGAAAGGCCAAGGCACAGGCCTTCTTCCGCCAGCAGGCGCGTGACCCATTCGAGGCCTTCCTCGTCCGAGATGCGGAACTGTGTATCGATCGGCGCGCCTTCGAGATTGGCGGTGATGCGCCCCTGCCCGATACCCTCCGCGACCGAGGACCCTTCGGCCTTGAGTTCGCCATTGGCGTAGTAGTTATAGAGCGCGGCCCCGTGCGGATCGGCAAGACCGATGGTCACGTTCTCGTCGAAGGCCTTGAGCCCGAAGCCCACGCCCGCAATCGTACCGCCGGTGCCTGCCGCGCAAATGAAGCCATCGATCCGGCCTTCCATCTGCGCCCAGATTTCGGGCGCGGTGCTTTCGACATGCGCGCGGCGGTTGGCAATATTGTCAAACTGGTTGGCCCAGACCGCGCCTTCGGTTTCCTCGGCCATGCGGCGCGAGGTGTGGACGAAATGACCCGGATTGGAAAACGGTGCAGCGGGCACGAGCACCAGCTCCGCCCGCAGCGCGCGCAAGGTATCCATCTTCTCGCGCGACTGGGTCTCCGGCATCACGATCACGCTTTTATAGCCCAGCGCATTGGCGACGAGCGCAATACCGATCCCGGTATTGCCCGCCGTGCCTTCCACGATGGTGCCGCCGGGCTGCAACGCCCCCCGGCTTTCCGCATCGCGCACGATCCACAGCGCCGCGCGGTCCTTCACCGAAGCGCCCGGATTGGCGAACTCGCACTTGCCATAGATCTCGCAGCCCGCAGCCTCGCTCGGGCCCTTGAGCAACACGAGCGGCGTATTGCCGATCAGCGAGAGCGTATCGGTGACGAGGGCGGGCGGCGGCGCGGTGTTTATCATGTCGCCAGAGGTAATGCGGCGCAGCGCGGGCCGCAATGGAATTGCGCTTTCAGGGCGGCAAGCGCGGCTCTACTCCCGCCCCGCGCGAATCGCCCCCGCCGCCGCAAACGGAGCAATCGCCAGCGCAGCTATGCTGGAAGCCGCGAGCAGCAGCAGCCCGCCCTCCCCGCTCGGCTGCAACGAACCCGCGCCGAAGATCAACAGCGGCACCGCCAGCGGGATCGCCAGCAATCCGCCCAGCGCCGCACCCGCGCGCAGCCCTGCCGTCAGCGCCGCAATCGTCACGCCAATCGCCGCCAGCCCTGGCGTGCCGAGCAGCAGGCCCAGCTCCACCGTCCAGAGCTGCGCGCCATCAAGCCCCAGCAGCCCCGCCGCCAGCGGCGCGGCCAGCATCAGCGGCACCCCGAAGCTCAGCCAGTGCGCCAGAATGCGCAGCAGCATTAGCAGTTCCTCGGATATCCCGCGAAGGGCCCACTGGTCGAAGAACCCGGCCTCGAGATCGGGCTCCACCAGCCGGTCCAACGGCAGAATGGCGGCGAGCAACGCCGCTACCCAGATTACCCCCGCGCCCGTGCGCGCCAGCAGCCTGGCATCCGGCCCCACCGCGAAAGGATAAAGCATAGCCACCGCCAGAAAGAACAGCAGCGGCAGCGCCGCGCCGCCTCGTCCAGGAGCCCCCTGCACCAGCAGCACCAGATCGCGTCTGAAGATGGTCCAGAGCGCCCTCATGCCATATGGTCCAGCAGCGACACTGCGCGCAGCGCCTGCAACTGCAGCGGCTGATGCGAGGCGATTACGGCAATGCCGCCCTGCGCGCGGTGCGCCTCGATCGCGGCCTGCACGGCGGTGCTCCAATGCTTGTCGAGCCCGTTCAAGGGCTCATCCAGCAGCCAGATCTGCGCCCCGCTCGCCGCCAGCCGCGCCAGCGCGGCGCGTTTGCGCTGCCCGGTGGAGAGAAAGCGCACTGGCACATCGAGCAAATCTTGCAAGCCGAAATCCGCGCGCGCTTCTCCGGCGCGATCAATCCGCCGCCAGAAATCGAGCGCCTCCCCCAGCGGGCGATGCGCATCGAGCGCCGGACGTTCGTCCGAGAGCGCGCGCAGGCCGTCGTGCTCCACCTGTCCGGCGTAAGGCCGCAGCAGCCCGGCCAGAATGCGCATGAGGCTGGATTTGCCGATACCGTTGGGCCCGGCAAGCTGCAGAGCCCCGCCGCTCTGGAGTTCAAACCCCACGCCCTTGAACAGCAGCCGGTCGCCGCGTCGGCAGGCAAGATCACGGGCGGCAAGACGGCACGGTTGCATCGCCCCAGCGGATAGGGGAAAGACAGCCCTCTGCCAAGGAGACCAAACGTGGCGATTGCCAAGCTGACCGACACAGAACGCGCCGCCGCCCTCGCCGCCCTGCCTGCATGGAGCCTGAGCGCAGACGGCCTCTCGATCACCCGCACCTTCCGGTTCGCCGATTTCGCCGAGGCCTTCGGCTTCATGACCCGCGTGGCGATCCTTGCCGAAAAGGCCGATCACCACCCCGAATGGTTCAACGTCTACAACCGCGTGGAAATCACGCTGACCACCCACGATGCGGGCGGACTGAGCAAGCGCGACGTGGCGCTGGCGAGTGCGATTGACGGGTTCGGAGCTTAAACCCCGAGCCTCACCTTCCGACAGCACCCCGCTTGGCCGCCGGCGCGGCAACCCCCTTGATCGCAAAGCCGATGGAAATGGCCAGCGCGAGCGCGGCCCAAGCCTTGAGATCGCTCTGCGCAATCAGCAACAAGCCGATCGCGAGCGCCGCGGCCACTATCACGATCAGCCGCGCGGGCACAGGCATTCCGCGCCGCCTGCGCACCACCGGCAGCGCCGCCGCGCAGGCCAGATAGACCACCAGCCGCGCCGCGACCGACAGCACCGCCAGCGCCGCAAAACCGCCGCTCAGCGCCAACAGTGCAGCGACGGCATAGGTGAACACCACCGCATTACGCGGGATGCCGGACCCTGCATGGATCACCCCGAACCAGCGCGGCAGCATCCCGATCTGCTCCAGCGCCAGCAGGCGCCGCGAGGTATTCATCGGCGTGGTGATGATGTTGCCGAGGATCGAGAACACCGCCGCCGTGATGATTGCCGCTGCGCCGATCCCGCCTGCCAGCACTGTACCCATGGTGAGCAGCGAGGCCTTGTCCGCCGGGCCTGGCGCATAGGCAGTCGCCACATAACTCCAGGCCAGCGCCGAATAGAGCGTCACCGTGAACAGGAACACCGCGACCAGGGCGCGGGGGAAATCGCGCTGCGGATCGCGCGCCTCGCCGCCAAGGCACAGCGCGCCTTCGAAGCCGGTGAAGGCATAGACCGAGAGCAGGATCGCTTGGGCAAGCGACCATTCGCCCGCCGGCAGCAGCGCGGGGCCACTCGCCAGCGCAGGCAGCGCAAGGGCCACCAGCAGCACCAGCGGCGTCAGTTTCGCCACCGTGATCAGCTTGATCCAGCGGTCGCTGTTGCGGATTTCGAGCAAGTTGACCGCAAACGCGAGGCCGATCGCCAAGAGCACCACCGCCCCATGCGCCAGCGCCGCATTCTGCGCCGCGGGCAGCATACGCAGCATATAATCGGCCAGCACATTGGCGTTCGCCGCAGAGGCCGCCGTTGTCGCCAGACATTGCACCCAGCCGGTCTGAAAGCCTGCCGTGGTGCCGAACGCCTCGCGCACATAGATGATCGGGCCGCCCGTCTCGTCAAAGAGCCCGGCCAGCGCGGCAAACACCAGAACCACTGGCAGAAACGCCAGCCCCACGCCAAGGATCGCTAGCGGCGCCCAGGAACCCGCAAACTGCGCCACCGACCCCGGCAGCGCAAACACGCCGGCCCCGATGATCCCGTTGAGGATCAGCGCGCCAAGGCCCCAGAGGCCGAAGCCCCGGACGAGTTGGCCGGAAGACGCCGGTGCGCGCATCACCCCATCGGCCGCCCGAGCCCGCCCACCTGCTTGCGCAGCGCGCCGGGCATCCAGCGCGCGGCAAAGGCCAGTTTCTTCGCGGTCTTGCCCACCAGCGTGTGCACCTTCTGCCCATGAACCGCCGCCCACGCCGCTTCGGCGACATCGCTCACCGGCGTGATTTCGAGGCCCGCAGAGGTCACCCCTGACCGGATATCCTGGTTGGAGGCGCGGTTGGGCGCGAGATCGAGCAACGGCGTTTCGATGAAGCTCGGCATCAGATCGCGCACCAGGATGCCGTCTTCCCGCCACTCGCCATCCAGCGATTCGGTGATTGAGCGCACGCCGAACTTGGTCGCCGAATAGACCGAGCCGCCGGGCACGCCATAAATCCCCGCCGCGCTCGCGGTGTTGAGCAGGCACGAACCCGGCGCTGAGGCCTTGAGCCACGGATAGGCCGCCTGCGCGCCGAAGATCACGCCCTTGAGATTGATATCCAGCGTGCGCTCGACCTCCTCGGTGCTGCAATCCACGATCCG
Source organism: Sphingomonadaceae bacterium (assembly GCA_947442095.1). Taxonomy (GTDB): domain Bacteria; phylum Pseudomonadota; class Alphaproteobacteria; order Sphingomonadales; family Sphingomonadaceae; genus Novosphingobium. The sequence goes on along the minus strand of CANEVG010000015.1, from coordinate 1,408 downwards.
CCCGCCGATGGGAATGCCGGCATTGTTGAACACCACATCGATCCTGCCGCCCGAAGCTTCGGCGAAGGCTGCCAGAGCCAAGTCCCAAGCCGCGCGGTCGCGCACATCCAGCACATGCTGCGAGCTATGCCCCGCCGAGATCAGCGCGGCCGTGCCTGCCATGCCCTCTTCATTGATATCGGCAATGCCCACGAACCAACCCGCGCGGCCAAACCGCTCTGCCACCGCACGGCCAATGCCCGAAGCCCCGCCAGTGATGAAAATCGTTCTCTGGTCCAAACCCGGCACCCTTTGTCGTTTTCGTTGGGCACCAGCCTACAGCGCGGGATTGTTATAGCAATGCCACGTGAAAATCGCCGCAGCGCCCCGATGCGGGCGCCACGCTTCGGCGAGCACGCGGGTTCGTCTCTCGTCGGGCCGCTCGGCCAGCCCCAAGAGCTTTGCCATGCCCGCCTGCACCGCTAGGTCGCCCGCCGGCCAGATATCGGCGCGGCCTTCGGCAAAAAGCAGGTAGATTTCCGCCGACCAGCGGCCGATGCCCTTGATCATTGTAAGCTCGGCAATCGCCGCATCGTCGTCTTCGGGCAGCGCCGTCAGATTGAGTTCTCCGCTGACGACGAGTTCACACAAGGAGCGCGCATAGCCCTGCTTCTGGCGCGAAAGGCCGCAGGCACGCAGCGCGTCGAAGTCGGCGGCCAGCAGATCGTGCGGGGGCAGGTCCTCGCCCAGCAGCGCTTCCAGCTTGGTCCAGACCGAGGCCGCGGCGGCAACGCTGACCTGCTGGCCGACGATGGTGCGCAGCAAGGTGGCATAGCCGGTCGGGCGGATGCGCGGCTCAGGATAGCCGACCCGGGCAATCGCACCTGCCATCTGCGGGCTGAGTGCGGCGATATGATCGAGCCCTGCGGCGATCTGGCTGGCGGTGAGACCCATAGGCTTTGTGTTTTCCTTTTGAGGCCATGATGCAGCGCTACGCCTTGCCAAAGCGCCTTGTGCGCGATAGCAGCCCCCAGCAAATGGGAACAGGGGTGTTCCCTGCCAGGAGACCATGTCGATGCCGAAGCTTGTTGTGGTGAACCGCTCGGGTGAAGAGTCCACTGTCGAGGCCGCCGCCGGTCTGTCGGTGATGGAAGCGATCCGCGATAACGGGTTCGACGAACTGCTGGCGCTGTGTGGCGGCTGCTGCAGCTGCGCCACCTGCCACATCTTCGTTGATCCAGCCTTTGCCGACAAGCTGCCGAAGATGAGCGAAGACGAGAACGACCTGCTCGAAAGCTCGGACCACCGCAACGAGACCTCGCGCCTTTCGTGCCAGGTGCAGCTGACCGCCGATCTCGACGGCCTCAAGGTCACGATCGCTCCCGAAGACTGATCGGAACGCGGCCCGGTCCGCGAAAGCGGGCCGCGT
>CANEVG010000014.1 GCA_947442095.1 Sphingomonadaceae bacterium | reverse complement strand
GCGGCTTGATCAACGCTTTCGGATGAGCGCGGAGGCATTTGGCCAATGGCACCGGGTGGGCAGCACGATGTTTCTCGCAAACGGCAGCGATACCTCGGTCGCCGAGCTGCTGGAAGGCATCGTCACGGTTTCGGCCAATGACGGCAGCATCGTGCTGGCTGAAGGCGTGGCTGGAAGCGTGCAGGCGTTCACCGCGATAATGAATGCCGAGGCGCACAAGCTCGGCCTCAAGAACACGCACTACAACACGCCCAATGGCTGGATGGATCAAGGTGAAACCTATGTTTCTGCAGCCGATCTCGCGACGCTGAGCTCTGCCATGATCACCCGGTATCCGGACCTCTATCGGCGCTTCTATGGCCATGAGCGGCTTGCCTTCCGCGGGGTCGAACAAGTAAATCACAACCCGCTCTATGGTCATGTGCCTGGCGCTGACGGGGTCAAGACCGGGTTCACCAATGAAGCAGGGTATGGCTTTGTCGGCTCTGCCATGCGGAACGGGCGGCGCTTGATAATGGTCGTGGGCGGCTATGACAACGGCAAGGTCCGCGCCCGAGAATCGCGCGCCTTCATCGAATGGGGGTTTGGCGCGTTCGAGGCGCATCCGTTGTTTGCGGCAGGCAGCCGGATCGGCACTGCGCGGGTGCAGGGCGGCGAGGCGCGCGAAGTGACGCTGATGGCGCCGCAGCCGCTAGCGCTCACGCTTCCGCGCGGGCGGCGCGCGCGCTACACAATGGCCATACGCTACAAGGGGCCGCTGCGTGCGCCGATCGCCAAGGGTGATAGGGTGGCCACGCTACTGGTGCGCGTGCCGGGGCAAGGCGAGACGCGCCTGCCGCTCGTGACCGCCGAAGAAGTGCCTGCCGCCGGCATGGCGGCGCAGCTGCGCAACGGTGTGCTTGCGATGCTGGGCCAATGAGTGGGATGGGCCAATGAGCGGGCGCTTCATCGTGTTCGAGGGTGGGGAAGGCGTCGGCAAATCGACCCAGAGCCAGCTTTTGGCCAAAGCGCTGCGCGCGCGCGGGCTTGAGGTGGTGACCACGCGCGAGCCGGGCGGGACACCGGGTGCTGAGGCCATCCGCGCGCTGGTTCTGGCGAGCGTTGGTCCGACCTGGAGCGTGCGGGCGGAGGCACTGCTGTTTGCCGCTGCGCGCGCAGACCATGTCGAGACGCTGATCCGCCCGGCGCTGGCACGCGGCGCATGGGTGTTGTGCGACCGATATCTGGACAGCAGCCGGGCCTATCAGGGCGGGGGCAGCGGGTTGCAGGACGCTGATATCATGGCGCTGCACCGCATCGGCAGCGAGGCTTTGCTGCCCGATGTGACTGTGCTGCTCACGCTTGATCCGGCCGAAGCAGCGGCGCGTGTCGAGCGGCGCGACGAGGGCGCGCTGGACCGGATTGGCGGCCGCGCGGCGGACTATCACGCGCGGGTGGCAGCGGCGTTCCTGCGCTATGCGGCAGAGGATCCGGCCCGGTTTGCCGTGATTGCCGCAGAAGGTGCGCCCGAAGCCGTGCACGCGCGCGTGCTGGCGGCGATCGGGGCGGCATGACGGCCTATATCGGCCACGAAATTGCCTGGGCGGTGTGGCGCGCAGCCCGGGTAGGCCAGCGCATGCACCATGGCTGGATCTTTGCCGGGCGCGAAGGGCTGGGCAAGGCGGGCTTCGCGTGGGCCGCCGCCGCCGAGCTTGTCGCCGAGCCCGGGGTGCCCCAGCCACCATCCGCGCAGCACCCCGATATCCACTGGTTGCAGCCGCTACCCTCGAACGATGACGAGGCGAAGAAGCGCGACGAGGGCAAGGCCTATAACCGCAAGCGCAGCATCAGCGTGGATCAGGTACGCGAGATGCAGCGGCGGCTTGTGACGCGGCCGACCCTAGGCGCGCGGCGCGCAGTGGTGATAGATTCGGCCGACGATCTCGAGAAAAGCGCGGTAAATGCGCTGCTCAAGAGCCTGGAAGAGCCTCCAGCGGGCACTTTCTTCCTGCTCGTGGCGCACCAGATCGGGCGGCTACTGCCCACAGTCCGCTCGCGCTGCACTGTGTTGCGGTTCCATCCGCTGGCACCGGACGATCTGGCCCGCGCACTAAGCGCCGCGGCGCCGGAGCTTGGTGGTGCCGAACGCGATGCCGCGATTGCGGCATCGGGCGGATCGCCGGGGGCTGCACTCGCCTTTGCCGCGCAGGGCTTTGGCGGCATTTGGCAGATTATGCGCCGCCTTGTCGCGCAGGGCGATTCCGATTTTGCGCTGCGGGCAGAGCTTTCCTCCGCGCTCGGCCAGCGGCCGGACCGCGAACGGCAACTGGCGGCCATTGAGGCTGCGCTAATGGTACTGACCGCCGCGCTCGCAACGAGCGATGATGCCGTGCGCCTAAGGATTGTCGATGCGCATTCGAAGATAGCCGCGCTTGCCGCCCAGGCACAGACCTACAACTTCGATCCTGCACTGCTGCTCCTGGAAATCGGCGGCTTGCTGGCATCGGTGGCGCGCACTAGGGAAGGCGCGGCCTGACACGACGTCAGAAGCAAGGAAATCCGTGTCCCATGGGCGAACCCTATTACATCACGACCGCGATCAGCTATCCCAACGGCAAGCCACATATCGGGCATGCCTATGAAGCGATTGCCGCCGATGTGATCGCGCGCTTCCAAAAGGCGATGGGGCGCGACGTGCGGTTCCAGACCGGTACCGATGAGCACGGGCTCAAGATGGCGCAAAAGGCGCGCGACCTAGGAATCACACCTGCCGAACTTGCCAATGAAATGACCAGCCATTTCATTGCTATGGCTGATGCCTTGAATGTCGATTTCGATGTTTTCTTGCGCACCACCGAGTCGCGCCACCATGCTTCGACGCAGGAGCTCTGGCGCCGGATGGAGGCCAATGGCGACCTCTATCTGGATCGCTATGAAGGCTGGTACTCGGTGCGCGACGAGGCCTATTACGATGCCTCGGAGCTGATTGACGGGGAAGGGGGCGATAAGCTCTCACCGCAGGGCACGCCGGTGGAATGGACGGTTGAGGAGAGCTGGTTCTTCCGCCTGTCCAAGTATCAGGAACCGCTGCTGGCTCTTTACCACGACAATCCGGATTTCATCAGACCCGAAAGCCGCCGCAATGAGATGGCGGCGTTTGTGAGCCAGGGCCTGCGCGATCTCTCGGTTTCGCGCACCAGCTTCGATTGGGGCGTAAAGGTTCCGAGCAGCGAAACCCATGTGATGTACGTGTGGGTCGATGCCCTGACCAACTATGTCACCGGGCTTGGCTTTCCCGATGAAACTGGTGATTTTGCAACATATTGGCCGGCAGACTTGCATCTGATTGGCAAGGATATCGTGCGCTTCCACACGATCTACTGGCCCGCGTTCCTGATGAGCGCGGGGCTGCCGGTTCCAAAGCAGGTGTTTGGTCACGGCTTCCTGCTGAACCGAGGCCAGAAGGAATCGAAGTCTCTCGGCAATGTAACCGATCCGCTCGCCCTGGCGGTGCGCTTCGGGGTCGATCCGCTGCGCTATTTCCTGATGCGCGATGTTGTGTTCGGGCAGGACGGATCCTATTCGCCCGAAGCGATCGTGACGCGATGCAACGCCGAGCTGGCGAACAGCTACGGCAATCTGGTCCAGCGCACACTTTCCATGATTTTCAAGAATATGGACGGTGAAATTGCGAAGTTTGCCAGCAGCGATGCGGACGACCAGTTGCTTGCCACCGTGTTCGAGGCCTGCCGCGATGACCTGCCGCGCGAGTTCGCAGCGCTCAATTTCTCGGCCGGGATTGAGGCGTGGATGCGCGCCGTGTTCGCCTGTAACCAGTATGTCGACGAACAGGCGCCCTGGGCGCTGCGGAAGACCGATCCGGAGCGGATGCGCGCCGTTCTGATGACCCTGTTCATGGCGATCCGCGACCTGACCATCGCGATCCGTCCGGTCGTGCCGACAGCGGCGGATGCCGTGCTGGATCAGCTCGGCATTCCGGCAGACGCGCGCAGGATAACCGCGCTGACGGATGCAGACTGGTTCCTCGCGCGGGTCGCTAGCGGCGAGCGGCTTGCCGCACCAAGCCCTGCATTCCCCCGGCTTGAGATGCCGGAGGAAGATGCCGTCTGATGCTGATCGATTCGCACTGCCATCTCAATTACACGGGCTTGTTCGAAGAGCAGGCGGAAGTGCTGGCGCGCGCGCGGGCGCGGGGGGTGAGGGGGTTCCTCAACATTTCCACCCGGCGCAGCGAGTGGGACGCCGTGATCGCAACCGCGCACCGCGAGCCCGATGTCTGGGCAAGCATCGGCATCCATCCACACGAGGCTGATGGCCACGCCGATCTTGGCGCTGCAGCGCTGCGCGAGGCGGCAGCCGACCCGAAGGTGATTGCCATCGGCGAAACCGGGCTCGATTATTATTACGACCATTCGGACCGGCAGGTGCAGCAGGACCTTTTCCGCATCCACATCGGTGTGGCGCGCGAGACGGGTCTGCCTATCGTGATCCACACGCGCGACGCCGAGTATGACACGCTGCGTATCTTGGCTGAGGAAATGGCTAATGGCGCGTTTTCGGCGCTGATCCACTGCTTCACCGCAACGGCCGGGTTCGGGCGCGCCGTGCTCAATCTGGGGCTGACGATCTCGATTTCGGGAATCGTGACCTTCAAGAGCGCCAAGAACTTGCAGGCGTTTGTTGCCGAAGTGCCCGATGATCGGCTGCTGGTCGAGACGGACTCGCCGTTCCTTGCGCCGGTGCCGCATCGGGGCAAAGTCTGTGAGCCGGGCTTCGTCGCCGATACCTGCGCCTATGTTGCCGGTTTACGCGGCGTTACGAGCGAGGCGCTGGCGGAGTTGACGAGCACCAACTTTTTCCGTCTGTTCAACCGGGCGCGCCCGTGAAGCTAGTTGTTCTGGGTTCGGGCACATCGACCGGCGTGCCGCGCATCGGCAACGACTGGGGCGATTGCGATCCCGAGGAGCCGCGTAACCGGCGTACGCGCGTGGCGATCGTGGTCGAGGGCAATGACGGCTCGCGGTTGCTGGTCGATACACCTACGGATCTGCGCCAGCAGCTGCTCGCCACGCAAATCGCGCGAATTGATGGCGTGGTTTGGACACACGACCATGCCGATCATACGCATGGCATTGATGACCTGAGGCCGCTCCGAATGGGGCGTGGGGCGCCAATACCGGGTTATGCGGCAGACGAAACCGTGCGGCGGCTGCGGCAACGCTTCGGCTATGTCTTTGCTGGGCAGTTTGGCTATCACACGATCTGCACCCTCGATAACCTTGACCGCGTACGCATGGTGGCTGGCATTGGTATCACGCATTGCCAGATGCCGCACGGCCCGGCGCAGACCACCGCTTTCCGGTTTGATCAGGACGGAAAATCAATTGGTTATGCCACGGATTTCAGCGCGATTACCGGTGAGATGGTGGCCTTGTTCGACCGGGTCGATGTGCTCGTGGTCGATGCGCTGCGGCGGCAGCCGCATCCCACGCACGCGCATCTCGCGATGTCGCTTGAACTGATCGAGGCCTGCCGGGCAAGCCGCGCGGTGCTCACACATCTCGACAAGAGCATGGATTATCACACGTTGTGCGATGAGACCCCAAGGCATGTCGAGCCAGGCTATGACGGGCTGGAGATCATGGTGTGAGCGGCGACCGGATCGTCGCGCTGGTTGGCATCGCGATGGCATTGATCCTCGTCTTGTCGAATCTGCGGCTGAAGCAGCAACCGATTGGCGCGAAGTTGTGGATGCTAGGGGCGTGGCTCGCGATCATTGTGGTGGCCGCGCTGGCCTTTGCGGGCTTCGAGCGCTAAACGCCGTGCCATATTTAACATAATAATTATTATCAAACTCAAGGATCGCCTTTATGAGCCCCGCCGCTGAGGACTCCTCTGCGAACCCATCTGGAATTGCCCGCCTTCTCACGGTCATGGCGCGGTTGCGCGATCCGCAGATAGGCTGCGAATGGGACGTGGCGCAAACCTTCAGCACGATTGCGCCTTACACTATCGAGGAAGCCTACGAGGTTGCCGACGCGATCGCGCGCGAGGACCTGCACGCGCTGCGTGAGGAACTCGGCGATCTGCTGCTCCAAGTCGTGTTCCACGCACGCATGGCCGAGGAACTGGGAGCATTCGATTTCGATGCCGTGGCGCAAGGCATCTCGGACAAGATGACCACGCGGCACCCGCATATCTTCGGCGGCGCGGAGCAGGAAGGCCCGTCACGCGAGGAGCGCTGGGAAGCGCAGAAGGCGGCCGAACGGGCGACCAAGGGCGCTGAAAGTGCGCTGGACGGCGTTGCCCTGGCATTGCCTGCGCTGATGCGTGCGGAAAAGCTGCAGAAGCGCGCCGCGCGCGTCGGATTTGATTGGCCCGATCTGGAAGGCCCGCGTGCCAAGGTGATCGAAGAACTGGACGAACTGGCGTCGGCTGAAACCGAAGCTGAGAAACTGGATGAAGCTGGCGATTTGCTGTTCGCTGCGGTCAACGTTGCGCGGAGCCACGGCGTCGCCCCTGAAGAAGCGTTGCGGCATGCCAATGCCAAGTTTGAAGGCAGGTTCCGCGCGATGGAAGCCTTGGCAGGTAACACGTTCGCAGCGCTTTCGCTCGATGCGCAGGAAGCTCTGTGGCGACAGGTCAAAACCGCCGAACGTTGACGTCACATCTGGACGAAGCGACCTAGTTCTCTTGGCGTGAGCCTGACTGTGAGCCGCTGGATTGGGGCGCCGTCCCCATCCTCAGTCTGAAATTCTGCGATAACTTCGCCGTGCGCGTGGAGCCAGGCGAGTTTCTGCCCGTCGGCCATCGGCACAGAAAGTTCGAGGACGCGGGCGCCGCTAGTCAGCAGCTCGCCCAGCAGCTCGAGCAGACCCTGAACGCCCTCGCCCGTCACTGCCGATACCGGCACCACCTGTCGGTCGGGCACGTCGGCGGCGATGAGCGCGCGCCGCATGGCGCTGTCCTCGTGCGAGAGGAGGTCCCACTTATTCCAGGCCTCGATGACCGGGACCGAAGGCCCCTCCTCCCCGATGACGCCGAGATCGGCGAGAATGGCCTCCACCTCCAGCTTTTGCGCAGCGCTGGCGGAATTGGCAATATCGCGCACGTGGACGATGACGTCGGCGGCGGTTACCTCTTCAAGCGTTGCGCGAAACGCGGCGACGAGCTGGGTTGGCAGTTCCGAGATGAAACCCACGGTGTCGGACAGGATCGTCTTGTCCACGCCGGGCAGCCTGATGGCGCGCATTGTGGGATCGAGCGTGGCAAAGAGCAGGTCTTCCGCCATGACGTCGGCGCCGGTCAGGCAATTGAAAAGCGTAGATTTTCCGGCGTTGGTATAGCCAACTAGCGCAACCACCGGCCAGGGCGCACGCTGGCGGCGCTCGCGGTGGAGGCTGCGGGTGCGGCGCACTTGTTCCAGCTCGCGCCGGATGCGCGCCATGCGGCCGCGGATCAGGCGGCGGTCAGCCTCTATCTGGGTTTCGCCCGGCCCGCCGAGGAAGCCGAAGCCGCCGCGTTGGCGTTCGAGGTGAGTCCAGCTACGCACGAGGCGGCCGGCCTGATAGTCCAGATGTGCGAGTTCAACCTGCAGGCGGCCCTCTGCGGTTGCTGCGCGCTCGCCGAAGATTTCGAGGATCAGCCCGGTGCGATCGATGACCTTGCGCGCCAGCTTGTTCTCCAGATTACGCTGCTGGATTGCCGAAAGAGCTCCGTCGACGATGACCAGTTCGGCCTCCGACTGGTTGATCGCAACGCCGATACGCTTGACCTGGCCTTCGCCGAACAGCGTGGACGGCCGCACCGCGCGGATCGGCACGATGAAGCTTTCCACCACCTCAATGCCTATGGCGCGGGCAAGCCCCTCCCCCTCTTCCAGACGATTTTCGACATCCTGCCCGAGCCCGCCGCGCTGCTTTATATCAGGCAGCACGACAAGGGCCCGCGCGCCACGCGTTACTTCGCCTTGCAGTTCGGTCTCGCGGCCGAATTCAAACCCGCTCATGCGGGTCGGTCCAGGTCAAGATTCAGGATGCCTCGCCCTCCCACTCGCCGGACAGGTCTACATGGCCGGCGGGCTGGATCGTCGAGACGGCATGCTTGTAGGCAAGCTGCACATAACCTTCGCGTTCGAGCAGCATGCAGAACAGATCATAGGCGGCCACGCGGCCCTGCAGCATCACGCCGTTGACCAGAAACATCGTCACCTGCACACCGGCATCGCGCACGCTGGAGAGGAACACGTCCTGCAGCAAGCGCTTCTTAGCGGCGGCATCTTCGCCGCCATGGAAGTGCGCGGCCGCAAGCTGCTGGCCCGGCATGATCGTGGAGATCGCGTGCTTGTAGACCAGTTGCGACTGGCCATCGCGGCGCAGCAGGATCGAGAAATTGTCGAACCAGGTAACGATCCCCTGCAGCTTGACACCCTTCACCAGAAACATCGTGACCGGAATCTTGTTTTTCCGCAGATAGTTGAGAAATACATCTTGCAGGTTTTGGCCCCTAGCACCGGTGATCGGCGTGGGCAGCGGTGCTGCCGTAGATTCCGAGGTCGAAGCAGGTTCAGCCTTGGACCGAGGCCGTGCTGAGAGGGTTTTACCGGTCATACGCCGTATATCCTTTCGTTTTTGGCGCGGCCGCTCTCAGGCGGACCGTCACAATCTGGCTGAACCCCGTTCTGCCGCATCGGGTCCGGCCATAGCCGAATCTTTGCGGGCAAATCGGCCTTTCAACCGGTTAGCGCGTGAAGTGTATGTCGTGATCGCCGTTACGTAAACGGGCAAAATGGGCGAGGGTGTTTCAGGTCAGCTCAATCGACGTCCTCGTCCTCGCGCCGTTCGGCCATGCCGAGCAGCTTCAGCTTGCGGTGCAGCGCCGAGCGTTCCATGCCAATGAAGCTCGCTGTCTTGGAGATATTGCCCGAAAACCGGCGGATCTGGACCTTGAGGTACTCGCGCTCGAAGTTCTCCCGCGCTTCGCGCAGCGGGACGCCCATCAGCGCAGACGTGCTGGTATCGGCGCCCAGTCGGGTCGAGACGATTTCGGAAGGCAGCATGTCGGCGTCGATCCGGGTTAGCCGTTCGCGCGGGGCGAGGATGATCGTGCGTTCGACGACATTGCGCAGTTGACGTACATTGCCCGGCCAGTCGTAACTCTGCATGGCTGCGATCGCCTCGGGCGAGAGCGTGGGAGGCTGCACCCCCTGCTCGTTGGCATAGCGTGCGAAGAAGTTGTCGGCGAGCGCGGGAATATCCTCGCGCCGCTCGATCAGCGACGGGATCGCGACTGGCACGACATTGAGCCGGTAGTAAAGATCTTCGCGGAAGCGACGTTCGGCGATCTCCTTTTCTAGGGCACGCGAACTGGACGACACCACCCGAACATCCACGCGGATCTGGCGGTGCCCGCCGACGCGCACGAAGGATTGCTCGGTCAGCACGCGCAAGATGCGGGCCTGGCTGGAGGCGGGCATTTCCGCGACCTCGTCAAGGAACAGGGTGCCGCCATCGGCCATTTCGAGGAGCCCTGCGCGCACCAGCTTGCCGTCCACCTCTTCGCCAAAGAGTTCCTGCTCGAAACGTTCGGGGGTGATGCGTGCGGAATTGACCGTGACAAAGGCGTGATCGGCACGCGCGCTCCAGGAATGAAGCAGCCTGGCAGCAACTTCCTTGCCCGAACCGGCCGGGCCCGTAATGAGCAGGCGGCTGCCGGTATTGGCGACCCGCTTCAGGGTTGCGCGGACCTGGTTGATCGCCGAGGAATTGCCGGTGAAGGCGTCCGACATCGAGATGCCTTGGCGCAGACGGGCGTTTTCGCGGCGCAGGCGCTCGGTCGCGGTAGCGCGCTCGACCAGGAGCAGTAGCCGCTCCGCCTCGAACGGCTTTTCCAGGAAATCCATGGCGCCGCGTGCGATGGCCGAAACCGCTGTGTCGATGTTGCCGTGGCCGGAGAAGATGATGACCGGTAGTTCCGGCTCGCGCTTCTTGATCTCGTCGAGCACTTCCAGCCCGTCCATCGGGCTTCCATGGAGCCACACATCGAGCAGGACGAGGCTCGGGCGGCGCTCGTCGACCGCGGCGAGCGCCGCGGTGCTGTCTCCCGCCGTGCGGCAGCCATAGCCTTCGTCGCTGAGTACGCCGGCAACGAGGTCGCGGATATCGCGTTCGTCGTCAACAATGAGGATATCTAAGGCCATGGACTTGTCCTATATGGGGAGTGCTAGCGTGTTGCGGGAATGACAGTGCCAGCAAGGGATTCGCCGGAATTATCCGAAGCGAGGCTGGATGCCTCAGCAGACAGCGGATTGCGGGCAAAGCGCATCATGACCCGCGTTCCGCCATCTTCGCTTGCGGCAAAGGCCATGGCCCCACCGTGCTCCTCGACGATCTTGTTCACGATGGCGAGGCCGAGCCCAGTGCCCTTCTCGCGCGTGGTCATGTAAGGCTCGAGGATGCGGTCGCGGTCTGCCGGAAGGCCAACGCCGTTGTCGGAAACGGACACGGTGACAGCATGGCGGTCAGCCGCCAGCGAAACGGCAATGCGGCCTCTATAAGCGATATCCTCAAGCTTGCCGCGCTGCTCCACCGCTTCGATGGCGTTCTTGAGCACGTTGGTCATGGCCTGGCCGAACTGGTGGCGATCCGCCTCGAACGGCACGGCCGTGTCGCCGGTGAAGCTGAAGCCGATCTCACTATGCGCCACTTCCTGCAGGAACAGCGCCTGCCGCACGAGATCGCTGGCATCTTCCGGGCGGAACACGGGCTTGGGCAGGCGCGCGAACGAAGAAAATTCGTCGACCATCTGCCTGAGATCGCCGACCTGGCGAATGATCGTGGCGGTCAGCTCCTCGAACAATTCAGGGTCGGTCTCGATCTGGCGGCGATAGCGGCGCTTCAGGCGTTCGGTGGCGAGCTGGATCGGGGTGAGCGGGTTCTTAATCTCGTGCGCGATGCGGCGCGCGACATCGGACCATGCAGCGCGGCGCTGATCGAGCAACTGGCGGGTGATGTCCTCGAACGTGATCACGTGTCCGTTGCGATCGGCCGTGACCTTAACCGCCAGCGTGAGGAGGTCCCCGCCCTTGGCATAATGGACGATCCCGCTGCTTTCACCCGCTGCAATGAACTGGGCCAGTTGCGGTGCAACCTGGATGAGCGGCTCGCCCACCGGGTCAGCCATCTGGCTGCTGGCCCCGTTCAGGTGTTCCGCCGGGCCCGATTCCATCAGCAAAGCCTGTGCGGAGCTGTTCATCAGGCGGATGCGGCCTGCCCGGTCGATCGACAGAATGCCGGCAGTGATCGATTCGAGCACTGCTTCGATAAAGGCGCGCCGCACTTCGAGCTGGGCATTGGCGCTGACCAGCGCATGGGTTTGCGCCTCCAGCTGCGCGGTCATTCGGTTGAACGCGCGGGCCAGCAGGCCGATCTCGTCGGTTCCGCTGCCAGCCTGTACGCGCATGGCAAAATTGCCGCTGCCGACATTGCGCGCGGCCGAGACAAGCTCGATCAAGGGCGCGACCTGTCTGTCCGCAAACCGCAGCGCCACCCACACCGCCAGCGCCACAAGCGCAAGACTGATCACGAGCAGCGCGACATTGAAGCGCAATTGCAGTGCGCGCGCGCGTCGGGTGAGAAAATCGTAGGCCTTGAGCACGCTCTGCGCGCGTTGCCACTGGCTAAGCGCGAGTGTGTCGGAATTGCGGGCCACGTAAAGGTAAATGCCGCGCGTCCGGTCGATCGGCGTGACGGCCTCGATCCGTGCTGCAGATGCGTTCACGACCACGGGCTCGCCCGCATCGATCTTTGCAAGCTCGGCGGGGGTCACGCGCTCGCGCTGTTCGCTGCGTCCGGGATCGACGATGGCGGCTGTGCGTAAGCTGCCATCCGGCCCGCGCTCGATAATCGCGGATTCATTCAGTCTGCGGTTGATCACCTGCCACGAATAGCCTTCGGCAAAATCCTGGCTGGTAATCGGCGCCTGCCCAAGATAGTCGCGCAAGTCGCCCGCCATGGCGACGCTTTCATTGCCGACATCGCGCAGCTTGTCGGCATAGTAGCCGCGTGCGAGGCTATTGGCGTTTTCCAACATGCCGCGCGAATTGTCGGAAAACCAGAACTCGACGCCCGACTGGAACAGCAACGAGGCAAAGACCACGACAAGCAGCGTCGGGATCGCGGCAATCAGCGAGAACAGCCATACGAGGCGAACATGCAGCCGCCCGCTGCTGCCCAGCACACCGCGCGCCGCGCGCAGCAGCGCAAGCCGCCGGCCGATGAGGACGATGAGCGCCATGGCAGGGACGAGCGTGCCGATCAGCAAGCTTGTGGTGAGCCGCGAGGGCAGGAGCTGGTTGGTGTTGCTGCTGCCAGACAGCGCCATCCACGATACGACGAGCATCAGCATGAGCGCCAGTGCGGCCGTCAATTCGAGTAGAAAGAAGACGTTGGCGCGCCGCATAACTACCAGTAGGCGCCGGTACCACCGAGGGGAGCGCCGCACGCCACGTTTACCGTATTGAGCCATCGTTGCTGATATACAACACTACTGTGGCGGCAGTGCAAGAGAATTCAGCCACAGCCCCGCGCTCTGTGCAGGGCCGAGCGTAGCACAGTCCGCTAAGCGCGCTGCACAGCCTCGTCAGCCGTGATGGTAAGGTCTGAGAGGCGCTTGCGCAAAGTGTTGCGGTTGATCCCCAGCAGCCGCGCGGCGCGGAGCTGATTGCCGCCAGTTATCGACAGTGCATGGAGGAAAAGCGGGCGCTCGAAGGCAGCAAGTGCGGCGCTGTAGAGCTCACCCGGTGGGGGCTCTTCATCGGCCAGCCAAGTGGCGAGCGCCTCGGCAAAATCGGCCGCTGGCATTACGAGGTTTGCCCCACTAGCGGGCGATTGCGTGCCGCCAAGCGCCAGCAACGGCTCGATCGTGCTGACGTCGATCACCTCGTCACGGGCCAGCAGGGCCAGCCGGTAGACGAAATTGCGAAGCTCGCGGACATTGCCGCGCCAGGCCTGGCTGGCCAATAGCGCGGCGCCTGACGGAGCAAGCTGGCGGCGCGGCAATCCCTCGCCGGCAGCGCGTACAAGGAAATGGCGGGCCAGCGCCTCTACGTCATCCGCGCGCTCGCGAAGCGGCGGCAGTGCGATCGGCACGACAGCAAGCCGGTAATAGAGGTCTTCACGGAACATGCCCGCCGCGATCATCGGCATCAGATCGCGGTTGGTCGCAGCCACGATCCGGCAATCCAGCGTGATCTCATCCGTGCCGCCGACGCGGCGAATGCGGCCCGATTGCAACGCGCGCAGCAACCGGGTCTGAGCATCGAGCGGCATGTCCCCGATTTCGTCAAGGAACAAGGTGCCGCCTCGCGCCTGCTCGAATTTGCCGACGCGGCGCGCAACGGCGCCGGTAAAGGCGCCCCTTTCATGGCCGAATAGCTCGCTTTCGATCAAGTCGGCCGGAATCGCTGCCGTGTTAACAGCGATGAACGGCCCGGCGCTGCGATTGCCGAGCTGGTGGATCGCTTCGGCCACCAGCTCCTTGCCAGTGCCGGATTCGCCCAGGATGAGCACTGTGAGATCGTTGCGCAGGACCCTGGTGATCATGCGGTACACGGTCTGCATGGCAGCGCTGCGACCCACCAGGGGCAGGCCCGGCGCCACATCTTCCGGCGCATCGCCCCCCTCGGCCGCGCCGCTCGCACCGATGGCCTGGCGCACCGTGCGGACGAGCTCGTCGAGATCGAACGGCTTGGGGAAGTACTCGAACGCACCGGTGTCGCTGGCCCGAACCGCGGTATCGAGCGTGTTCTGCGCCGAGAGAATAATGATCGGCATGAGCGGAGCCGCGGCCCTCACCCGGCCCAGCGTTTCCATACCGTCGCCGTCGGTCAGCATCACATCGGTCAGCATCAGGCTGAACGTGTTCTGGGACAGCAGCCGATCGCGCTCGGCGATCGAGGGGCAGCAGGCCACCCCGTAGCCTTCGGCCTCAAGCGCGGCGGTGATGACCAGTGCGATGGAAGCGTCATCCTCGACCAGCAGAACCCGGTTCTTCATGGCTTTGTCACTCCCGCAACCGGCAGGTGAATGCGGAAATGGGTCCAACCCTTTGCGTCATCCCGGTCGTGCGTCACGCGCCCGTTCATTTCGCGCACCAGCTTCTGGACAAGAGCGAGGCCCAGCCCCTGCCCGTTCTTCTTGCCCGTTACGAACGGATCGAAGATGTGATCGCGCAAAGATGGATCGATGCCCGGACCATTGTCGCTGACGCGCAGCTCGATCGGCAGACGCAGCGGTTTGCCACCAGGGCCAACATGGAGCTGGATACCGCTGGCAAAGCGGGAACGCACTGCAATGCGCGGAGTCCGCTGGGTTTGGCATGCCTCCCGCGCATTGGTAAGGAGATTGAGCAGCACTTGCACCAGTGCATCGGGGCTGGCCATAACCGGCGGCAGCGAGGGGTCAAATTCCTCTTCGACGACGAACGCACCAGAACGGCTTGCGGCTACCACGGCCTGCGCGCGGCGCACGGCCTCGTGCAGATTGCTGGGAACCCTGGGCTCCTGTCCACGGCGTGAGAGCGACTGCATCTGGTCCACCAGTTTGGCAATCCGGTCGACTTCGCCGGTGATAAGTTCGGTCAGCGCCCGGTCGCTATCGCCGAGCTTGCGGCCGAGCAACTGCGCCGCGCCGCGAATGCCCGCCAGCGGGTTCTTGATCTCGTGGGCCAGCACTTCGGGCGCGCGCAGCGGCGTGCCCTCGCCTGCCCCAGCGCCCCCGCCATCGCCCGAGAATGCCTCGACCCCACCCGCTTCATGGAGCGTGAGAACCTGCCAGCCTGGGCTGTGCGTGACCGGCGCGGTCATGACGTCGATCCGCCGGGGGGGGGCGCCCAGAACACGCACGCCGGCATCGCGGGCGAAAAGCTGCGCGTCCCCTTCGGTGAGGCGGCTCAGGATCAATTGCTCGTCAAACGCGAAGACATCTTCGACCATCTTGCCCACAAGCCGACGCGCGCCTTGTCCGGTGAGCTGCTCGGCTGCGGTGTTGACCGAGGCGATGGTGAGATCCGGCGCCAGCATGATCACCGCCATGGGCAGGCTGGCGATTACGCGCTTGGGATCGGGGCGCCAACCTTCGCCGGCCTTTCGCCAATCTGCCGGTCCGCTCATGCGGCTGCGCGCTGTCCGGGTGCCGCCATGGCGCGGCCGTAGAATTCTGCCAATGCCGCGAGCACGGCTTTGGGATCGTCGATGAAGTTCACCCGGTTGCGGAACTCGGCCGAACCGGCCAGCCCTTTGGTGTACCAACCAAGGTGCTTGCGCGCCATGTTGACACCCGTCACTGTGCCATAGTGCTCCAGCATCGCGTGGTAATGCTCGACGATCAAAGCATATTGCTGCGCCAGTTCGGGATTGGCACGGCTCCTGCCGGTGGCCAGCCAGTGCATGACTTGGCCCAGCAGCCACGGCTTGCCATAAGCGCCGCGCCCGATCATTAGACCGTCCGCGCCGCTCTGCGCGATAGCGGCCGCGGCATCCTCGATCCCGCAAATATCGCCATTGACGATGACTGGGATGCCGACCGCATCCTTCACCCGGCGCACGAAGGCCCAGTCTGCCGTGCCCTTGTACATCTGGTTGCGCGTGCGGCCGTGCACCGTGATCATCTTCGCGCCGAGGTTTTCGGCGATCCGCGCGAGTTCGGGCGCGTTCAGGCTGTCATGGCACCAGCCCATGCGCATCTTCACCGTCACCGGGACTTTCACCGCCTTGACGGTGGCCTCGATCATGGCTGTCGCGAGCGGAATGTCGCGCATCAGGGCCGAGCCGCATTCGCCGCTGACGATCTTGCGCACCGGGCAGCCCATGTTGATATCGATGATCGCCGCGCCCTTGGCCTCGGAAATCCGCGCGGCTTCGGCCATCTGTGCGGGCTCATTGCCCATGAGTTGCATCGAGACCGGCTCTTCCAGCGGATGCCACGCGGCCTTCTGGATCGACTGGCGCGTCTCGCGGATCGCAGCCGGTGAAGCGATCATTTCAGTGACGTTAAGGCCCGAGCCGAAGCGGCGCACGATGGTGCGGAACGGCTGATCCGTTACGCCCGTCATCGGCGCGAGCACCACCGGGCAATCGATGCGAACATCGCCCACCACGATCGGGGCCAGCTGCGGAGGCACGGGAAGTTCAGTCATTGTAGAGCAGGTCTGCCTAAAAATGAGGCATCCGTTTAGTCGATTGCGCGGCTTGCAGCAAGTTCTGTAAGGAAGGCGGGCATGAGCGCCCTTTCCCCGAATCTATCTGCCGCAACCGCCGCTGTCGTCGTGGCAGCCGGGCAAGGCCTTCGCGCGGGCGGCAAGGTGCCCAAGCAGTTTGCGCCATGGCGGGGCAAGCCGCTGCTGCGCCATTCGGTTGAGGCGCTTGTTGGGGCCGGAGTTGCGCCAATCGTTGTCGTGATCCCAGCGGCTTGGGCGGAAACCGCCGAAGTAGCCTTGGCTGGCCTTTCCGGCATCATGCTTGTGCCAGGCGGTGCGACGCGGCAGGAATCGGTGCGCGCCGGGCTGGAGGCCCTGATCGAGGCTGATCCCGCCTATGTGCTGATCCACGATGCCGCGCGGCCCGATCTCCCGGAAGCGGTGATTGCGGCGCTCATGGCGGCGCTTGAGCAAGTCCCCGGTGCCATCCCCGTCCTGCCCGTTGTCGACAGTGTCGTGCGCGGCGAGGCGGGTTTGCGCACAGCCGCCGTCGAGCGCGAAGGGCTCTACCGCGTGCAGACCCCGCAAGCATTCCGCTTGGCCGATATTCTGGCCGCGCAGCGTGATTGGGCCGGTGCGCCGGACGCCGGCGACGATGCAGTTGTGGCGCAGGCCGCCGGACTTGCCATCGCGCTCGTGCCCGGTAATGAGCGCTTGCGCAAGGTGACCTTTGCTTCCGATCTCGAGGATGATGCCATGTACGCGCCACCGTTTCGCACCGGTATGGGCTACGATGTCCACCGCCTCTTGGAAGGCGAGGAGCTTTGGCTTTGCGGCGTGAAGATCGACCATAGCAAAGGCCTTTCGGGCCACAGCGACGCCGATGTGGCAATCCATGCGATGGTCGATGCGCTGCTCGGCGCGGTGGCAGGAGGGGATATCGGGGATCACTTTCCGCCGTCTGATCCCCAGTGGAAGGGTGCGGCTTCCGACCAGTTTCTGGCGCACGCCGGCGCGCTCGTCGCGCAGTCGGGCCATGCTATTGCCAATGTTGATGTCACGATCATTTGCGAGGCCCCGCGCATTGGGCCGCACAAGCAGGCGATGCGCGCGCGGCTTGCGGCAATTCTTGGCATTGACATCGGACAGGTGAGCGTCAAGGCAACGACGACGGAGCGGCTCGGCTTTACCGGGCGCGGTGAAGGGATCGCTGCGCAGGCCCTGGTTACTGTTTATGCAAACGCCGCCGTCCATACGAAACCTGAGTAGTTCACGCCCGGCTAGGAGCCTCTGCGATGTTCACCTTTCGAACCCTTGTGGCGGGCGCGGTTCTGGCTGCGCTGACCGCAAGTAAGGCTGCTGCTGCGCAGAATGCCGGCCAGAACGCCAACTGCCTGAGCGAGCGGGAGGTAACCAGCCTTGTGACATATGCACTCCCTGTGGTGAGGGACAGCGCGACCAAGGCCTGCAACCCTCAGCTTCCGCCCGAAGGTTACTTTGCCACGCAGGGTTCCAGCCTGGTCCAGCGCTATGCCGCGCGCAAGGGTTCGGCATGGCCCGAAGTGAAGGCCGCGCTGCTCAAGCTGGGCGGCAAGGACAACAAGATGAAAAGCATGATTGCCAGCCTTTCGGATGAAGCGCTGCAACCCTTTGCCGATGAGTTCGTCTCGCAGATGATCGTGAAGGGCATCAAGCCCGGCCAGTGCAAGTCGATCGAGCGCGTGAATCGCCTGCTCTCGCCCTTGCCGCCCGAGAACACGGCGGAACTTCTAACCTTCGTGACCGTTCTGGCAGAAAAGCCCTCAGTACGCGGCGCTCAGGGCGCGCCCAAGAAATCTGATTTCCCGATCTGCCCCGCCTAGGACCACACCTGATGGATACGCTGCTTCCACCCGATCTGCTTGCGCTGGCCGCACGGGTGATTGCTGAGAACAAGGCTGCCGGCCGCAAGGTCGCGCTGGCGGAAAGCTGCACCGGCGGGCTGGTATCAGCCGCGCTCACCGAAATCGCGGGCAGCTCGGCGGTGCTGGAGCGTGGATTCGTCACCTATTCCAACGAGGCCAAGCACGAAATGCTGGGCGTCTCGACCGACCTCATCGACACCTTCGGCGCGGTCTCGGTCGCTGTGGCCTGGTCGATGGCACAGGGTGCGCTGAAGAATTCGCGGGCCGATGTTGCTGTGGCGATCACCGGAGTGGCGGGGCCGGACGGCGGCAGCGAGCAGAAGCCCGTGGGCACCGTGGTGTTCGCCAAGGCCGAGCGCGGCGAGAACCCCGAGGTAGTCAATGCCGAGCTCAAGGTGTTCGAAACCGCGAAGACCCGCCCGGAAGTTCGCCTTCAAGCGGCGCTCGTAGCGCTCGAACTGCTGCTACCGTAGAGCTTTTGGGCGCGCGTTTCGAAGGCGGTGACCATCTTGCGGAACGCGCGGTCGAGGTACTGGCCCGCTAGCCGCTCGAAGATCGCGTTGCGAAAAGTGAAATCGACGCAGAAGTCAATCACGCAGCCGCCATCCTCGGCTTCCGCGAAATCCCAGGTGTTCGAGAGGTGCTGGAGCGGCCCATCGAGATATTCGACCGCGATGCGGCGGGGGCTATCCTTCTTGACGCGCGAGGTGAACTTTTCGCGCAGCGCGAGGAAGCCGACCATCATGTCCGCCACCATTTCGGTCTCACTGTCCGACTTGATCCGCGTGGCGACGACCCAGGGCAGGAACTCCGGGTAACGCTTCACGTCGGCGACAAGGTCGTACATCTGCTGTGCCGACCATACCATCCGGCGCTGCTGGTTGATTACGGGCACGCGGGTCAGGCCTTCTGGAGTGCGCCCTTAGCGAGCTGCGCTTCTCGCGCGGCGCGCATTTCGGCAAAGTCTTCACCGGCGTGATAGCTGGAGCGGGTGAGCGGGCTGGAAGCGACCTGCAGGAAGCCCTTCGCTCGGGCAATGGCGCCGAACGCGGTGAAGGCCTGCGGGGTCACGAAATCGATCACCAGCGCGTGCTTGGGCGTAGGTTGGAGATATTGGCCCATGGTCAGGAAATCGATCCCGGCGCAGCGCATGTCGTCCATGACTTGATGCACCTCGAGCCTTTCTTCGCCCAGCCCGAGCATGACGCCGGACTTAGTGAAAATCAGCGGATTGTGGCGCTTGACCTGTTCGAGCAGGCGCAGCGAGGCATAGTAGCGCGCGCCGGGGCGGATCGCGGGATAGAGCCGCGGCACGGTTTCGAGGTTATGGTTGTAGACGTCCGGCCCGGCCGCCACGATTGCTTCCACCGCCGCTTCCATCTTGTTGCGGAAATCGGGCGTCAAAATCTCGATGGTGGTGTTTGGCGTCGAAGCGCGCAGCGCCTCGATCACTTTCACGAAATGGCCCGCGCCTCCATCGGGCAAGTCGTCGCGGTCGACCGACGTGATGACGATATGTTCAAGGCCGAGCTTGGCGGCGGCTTCCGCGACGTGGCCGGGCTCCAGCGGATCGATCTTGCGCGGCATCCCAGTCTTGACGTTGCAGAAGGCACAGGCGCGCGTGCAGACGTCGCCGAGGATCATCACCGTGGCATGTTTCTTAGTCCAGCATTCGCCGATGTTCGGACATGCCGCTTCCTCGCACACCGTGTTGAGGCCGAGGCCGCGCATCAGATCGCGGGTTTCGGTGTAGCCCTTGCTGACTGGGGCCTTGACGCGGATCCAGTCCGGCTTGCGCTGGCGCGGGGCCGGAACGGACATGGGGGACTGGTCGTTCATGCCGCTGAGATAGGAGCAAGACGGGCTACTTGAAAGAGTCAATGTTACGGTGCATCATTCTTTGGATATGACCAGACCCTTCTCACCCGAACTCGATCACTTGGTCGAAGGCTACCACCGCTTCCGCGAAACGGGCTGGGCCCCAAAGGTGGAGCGTTGGGAAAAGCTGCACGAGGGGCAGGAACCGCCGGTCATGGTGATTGCCTGTTCGGACAGCCGGGTGGATCCTGCACAGATCTTCGACACCGATCCGGGCGAAATGTTCGTGGTGCGAAACGTGGCAGCTCTGGTGCCGCCGTTCGAAAATGCGCCCGGCTATCACGGGGTTTCCGCCGCACTGGAATTTGCGGTGCAAGTGCTGAAAGTGCGCAAGATCGTGGTGCTGGGCCACGGCAAATGCGGCGGCTGCCGTGCGGCGCTGACGCAGGAGTTGCACGGCGCACAGCCGGGCGAAGGCGGCTTCGTCCACGACTGGATCGGCCTTCTCGACGATGCGCGTGAAACTGTGGTCCACCAGCACGGCCCCAGCGGTGCTTCCGCCGAGCGGGCGATGGAACTGGCCGGCGTGCGCGTCAGCCTTGCTAATTTGCGCACCTTCCCCTGTGTGCGCCACAAAGAGGCCAGCGGGGAACTGCGCCTGCGCGGCGCTTTCTTCGCGATATCGGACGGGCTGCTGCACGTGCTGGACGAGGACACCGGCGAGTTTGCGCTGGCACCCTAAACACTTGTGCAGCGCGGCGCATTGTTAGCCTTTAGGGTGACACAGGGTAACACCGTGTCACCCTCCATTTTGATTTTTATGGCATTAAGGCAATGCCTTGTGGGTTCAAGGTGTCATACCAAAGGCCCAATGAGCTGATTCGGTTTGCGATTTCCTTTTTGGCTGATTTATGATTCGGTATCGGCTTCATTGTTTGGAGCGGCGCATGCATGGATCGATAGCAATCCGGGAGGATTTTAGCGCGGGTGATTTGCGCAAACTCGCGCGTCGGGAGAATAATGGGCGGGTTG
>CANEVG010000013.1 GCA_947442095.1 Sphingomonadaceae bacterium | reverse complement strand
TCCGCGCCGACAGCCCCGTCCGCCCGGATACCAGCTCCGCTCGCCGCGACTCGCTGCTCGGCAGTCAGCAGCCTTTCGTGGCCGTGCTAGGCTGCTCTGACAGCCGCGCGCCGATTGAAACGCTGTTCAATGAAGGCGTGGGTAATATATTTCCCGCCCGCGTGGCCGGCAATTCCGCCCTGCCGGGCATGGT
This sequence comes from Sphingomonadaceae bacterium, assembly GCA_947442095.1. Taxonomy (GTDB): domain Bacteria; phylum Pseudomonadota; class Alphaproteobacteria; order Sphingomonadales; family Sphingomonadaceae; genus Novosphingobium. The sequence continues at coordinate 20,893 of CANEVG010000013.1, read as the reverse complement.
CGGCACGCTGGAATATGCCGTGGCGGTGCTGAAAGTGCCGTTGGTCATGGTCATGGGCCATGAGAATTGCGGCGCGGTCTCGGCGGCGAAAACGTTGATTGCGAACGGTACGGCGCTGCCGGGTGAACTCGGCGCCATGGTTGCGCCGATCATTCCCGCCGCAGTGCAGGCGATGAAGGCCGGCGGCGATGATGTGGTGAATAATGCGGTGCGGCTGCATGCGCAGCTGACCGCGCGTTGGCTGCGCAGCGAGAACCGGATCATTGCCGGTGCGATCAGCACCGGTGCGCTGAAGGTTGTCGCCTCCTATTACGAAATCAGTTCAGGCTCTGTGACGATCCTGCCGGATTGACCGGTGCGGTGAGGCTGCGGAGCCTGTGGGGCAATGCCCATCCTCGAGCCTCCATTCTTGCGCCTTGGCGCCGGCCATCGCGATAAACGGCATAGACACCGCCTTCGATCGGTTCACCCAGTATCGGGACAGCCTAGCCGTTATGCCGGCACCATCAATTATGACCACGCGTGAGGTTGCCAACGAAGTGCTTTTGAAGCCACAGAAAAATGGCACCCACCGGTAAGGTCGCTAGTAAGGCCACCGCCATCACGCGGTTCCACTCCATCTCCGTCTCCGAGAGAAACTGCGTCGCACCCACCGTGAGCGTGGTATTGGCTCCACCAGGCAGAAAAGTCCGGGCGAAAAGAAAGTCATTCCAGGCAAGGATGAAGGCATAAAGCGCGACGGCAGCGATACCCGGGAGCGCCAGCGGAAGCGCTACCCGCCTGAGCGCGCCAAGATGGCCGCAGCCATCCAATAGCGCAGCCTCTTCGATCATCGTTGGGATGCTGTCGAAAAATCCCTTCATCATCCAAGTAGCGAAGGGTGCTGCGAAGGCCAGATTAGCCAGCACCACCGCAAAGGGCCCGCCCAGAAGGCCGGCACCATGAAACATCACATAGAGCGGCACAACAAGCAGGGTGGAGGGCAGCATCTTGGCCACCAGGATAACAGTGCCAAGCCCCCGCGCTGCACCGCCCTGCGCCCGCGACAAGGCATAGCCCGCAAGAGTGGAAACAAAAACAACAGCAACTGTAGTCATCAATGCGATCAGCAGCGAGTTCCATGCCCAGCCAAGAATAGGTCCATCCTGCAGTAAAGTAGTGATCGTTGAAAGGCTTAAGGAATTGAGGTCAGGCAATAATTGCGGCGGCCAGACCATCGTTACTGATTTCGGCCGCAGCGCCGTAATCACCATCCAGTAGATCGGGAAAAGCGCCGTGGAGAGCAGCAGGGTGATGGCTATCGCCGTGCCCGCTTGGCCCGCGAAACGCATCACCCCCAGAAGCTCCGCATAAGGCGGCGCAATGCAAAGCACATCAGCAGCAGCGATAGCAGGAAAGCGACACACCCCTGCGCGGCACCAAAGCCAATATCATAAAAGCGGAAACTTTCACTCCAGATCCGCACGGCGAGCGTCTCGGTGGCGCGGCCAGGGCCGCCCCCAGTCATTACTAAGATCGTCTCCACGTCACGGATGGCGGCCAGCACACTTAGGAAGCCGCTTATCACCAGAGTATTGCGCAGTGCTGGCAGGGTAATGTGCCAAAACCGACGCAACGTCGTCGCGCCATCCACACGCGCGGCCTCATGAAGCTCAGAAGGTATTGCCTGCAATGCGGCCAGCAGCATCACGGTAAAAAAAGGGTATGAGTGCCAAGCATGCGCCAGAATCACCATCACCATCGCAAATTCATTGTGTACAAGAAAGGCGATGGGCTCTGTAATTAAGCCCAAGGACAGCAGTATGTGATTGAACAGGCCCAGATGGCCATCGGCAAGGAACATCCAGACCAGGCTGCCGATGGTCGCCGGTACAGCCCAAGGCAGGATCACCGCTAATCTTACCGCACCACGGCAAGGGAAGCGGCGCTCAAGCAGCAAGGCGCTGGCCAAGCCGACGAGAATGGCAAGACCGACTGAACCAACGACAAAGATTGCCGTTGTGGCAAGCGATTCCCAGAAACGCGCATCGCCCAGAAGCCGCTCATAATTCGCGGTGGTGAAGGCTATTGGTCGGTCGCGCAGGATATCAAAAAGCCGAACACGGTGTAGGCTCAGGTTTAAGGTCAACCAGATGGGCCAGGCAACCAGCGTTAGCACAGTCACTGCCGCCGGCAGGGCGCAAAGGGCAAGCAGACGGGCCTTGCTTGCCTCAAGCCCGCCTCGGCGTGACCGAAACGCGCGCAACGAAAGCGCTGTTAGGCTCAAAACAAGGCTCGGGTCAGGTCGCGATGCATTTGTTCGGCGGCACGCGCGGCGTCTTGCCGCCCGGCAACCATCGCCGTCATATGTTCGCCGACAGTAGCGTTTATGCGGGCAAACTCACCTTCCTTGCCGCGAGGCATGAAGCTGCCCGTACTCTCTGCAGCGGCCTTCCCGAAGATCGGTAATTCGGGCCATAGGCGCAGTGCTTCGGGCGTGAGCATTCCAAGGCGTGCGGGCGGATTGCCACCGATCTCGGCATATTTTTGCTGCCACTCAGGCGACTGGATCATTTCCAGAAAGCGGAAGGCTGCGTCCTTACGCGAGGGGGCCGCATCGGCTGGAATCGCCAGCACATTCGAGGCGCCAGCTGCTTGGTTGGGCAATGGCAGAGGCGCCACCTTCAGCACGGGCTTCAGCGCCTCAGGACTATCATTACGATAGGCGACACCCCAAGATCCGTCTATGATCATCGCAGCATTACCCTGCCAAAAAAGCTGGCGTGCAGGGTTGGAATCGAGGCCAGGCGGTGTGGCGCCGCTACGCAGCAGCGTCTGCACAACCTCTAGCGCCTCACGCAGCACAGCTTGCGGCAAAAGCCGCCCCTGCTCAATCCAATCGCGGTTCAGCCCGGTAATAAGGTAGGTTAGATAGACGTAGCTGCTGGATGTATTGGCGGTGGGCCAAACAAGGCCAAACTGGTCGATACGCCCATCACCATCGCGGTCGCGCGACAGAAGCCGCGCCGCGGCAAGCATTTCCGCCATGGTCGTGGGAAGCGCGATGCCGGCCTGACGGAACATCGCTTCATTGTAAAAAAGCCCGTAAGCGTAGCCGAGCAGGAGCTGCGCATAAACTTGGCCACCGCGCCGCATATCGCGCTGGGCCGGAATGAAGTCCTGCTCCCGCCAACCAATGGAAGCGAGCCGAGCGTCCAAGGGTTCAAGGAAGCCCTGATCGGCGAAGCCATAAAAATAGCGCGCACTGATGTGGCAGAGGTCCGGTGGGTTCTTCGCGATGAACCGAGTGGTTAGTTGGGCGTGGTGCGGCTCGAACGGAACTTCTGTCAGATTAACACGCAAACCTGGGTTTCGCTTGGCGAATTCTTCCGCTGCGGCACGCCACCAAGGCCCGAAGCCCTCACGTAGTTGGTATGAGGGCATCTCGAGCACCATGGGCCGGGCCTGCGCAATGGCTGGCGATGCCAGGATCACGGAGGGGAGCGAGAGAGCAGCGCGACGCGTAATTAAAGACATGAGACAAGCCCTTACAATTATACCCTCTATTCTAGGACTCGGTAAGTTGCGATCGAATGACAGCTTCACGTCACTGGAAAGACAATGACGAATGACGCCAGACTAATCCTCCGATCTGAGGCGCTCTCTGCCTCAGCTTTCCGCTATGACGTGCTCCCCTGAATGTATCCACTCAGTCTGAGAGACTCATGCTTTGATGGTGGATCGCCGCCTTCGCCGCCGCGCGTTGCATTGTTGTGGCGAGCAATGACGACGGCACGGCGGCCCATATCGCCGAGGCGCTGGAGGCCCGGTGCCGGATCGCGGATTTCCCCACCACGCGCATCGCGGCTGCGGCGGCGCGCGAGGCCGGCCTCGCCGTGCTGATGGGCGCGCCGAATCTCGTGCGTGGGGGCTCGCATGTCGGCAATCTCTCGGCGGCCGACTGCGCCACCGCCGGACTGCTGGATGTCCTGGCTTCGGACTATGTGCCGGCAAGCCTGCTGCCGGCGGCGCTGCTGCTGACGCACGCGCCGATCGACCTCGATCTGCCCGCCGCCATCGCCACGGGGACAGCCTGGCCAGCCGCTGCCTTGGGCCTGCTCGACCGGGGCGAGATCGCCCCCGGGCGCCGCGCCGATCTGGTCGAACTCACGCTGACGCCGCGGCCTGTCATCCGCCGCGTCTGGTGCGCTGGCCGGCGCGTGCACTGAGGCCCTGAGCGGCGTGCAGGCTGTCGGCGGCGCGCCGTGCGGCGCACCCCAGGTGCCAGGAGACCTAATCCATGCGAAAAGCCCGCTTCAGACAAGGCGCGATTTACGACATGCTCACGGGATGTCGTGACCGACATGCAACGCCGCCAGCACCTGTGGCGGCAGTCATCCAAGCGTCCGGAAACCGTCATTCAATTGTCATCAAGAAAAGCTACGCCAGCAGGCTCACACAAGCGGGGTCGCAATGACCATCACTCCCTTCACGACCCTCGGACGCCGCGCCACGCTTGGCGCCACCCTCGCCACCCTCGCCGCACCGGCGCTCGCCCAGGCGCGAACGGAAATCAGTCTGTGGCACTACCAGACCGCCAACATCCCTGCGCTGCGCGAGGTGTTGGCCGCCTTCCATGAGGCGCATCCGGAAGTCCGCGTCACCGATGTAGCCAAGGATGTCGGCACGATCGCAACCGAGGTGCAGGCGGCCGCACTCGCGCGCCGGCCGCCCGATGTCGGGCAGATCCTCGCGCGGTTGACGGTGGGGTTGGTGCGCAATGCCGGCGCCGTGCCGCTGGATTCCGGCGAGGATCGCGGCGCCTTCCTGAATAACGTGCTGCCGCGCTTCCGCGAGGTCGGCATCCTCGATGGCAAGCCCTATGCCGTGCCGCATTCCTTCGGCACGCCGCTGCTGTACTGGAACAAACCCATCTTCGCCGCCGCCGGGCTGGACCCGGAACGCGGGCCGGCGAATTGGGACGAGGTCGTGACCATGGGCCGGCAAATCCGCGAGCGCACGGGGCGCTACGCCCTGTTCATCTCGCAGGGCGGCCGCGACGTGGCGCAGCAGCAGATGATGGTCAATGCCGGTGCCACCATGCTCTCGCCGGACCTGACGCGCGCCACCTTCGCCACACCCGGGGCGATCGCTTCGATGCAGCTGTGGCAGGATATGGCGGTGACGCACCGCATCCATTCCACGCTGTCGGAGCGCGAGCAGACCACGCTCTGGCTCGGCGGGCAGATCGGCATGTTCGTGGGCTCCGTCGCCAGCTTCCAGGGATTCCTGCGCGACACCGCGGGCCGCTTCGAATTTGGCGTGGGGCATTACCCGCTGTGGAAGGATCAGCCACGCCGCGTGCCGAACAGCGGCTCGGCATTGATGATCTTCGCGCAGAATCCGCAGCGCCGCGCTGCGGCGTTCAAGCTGCTCGCCTTCCTGATGCGCCCCGAAGTGACCAGCCGCTGGTCATGGACGTCGGGCTACCTGCCACTGGCGCCAAATGCGGTCGACGATGCCGGCCTGCGCGACTATCTGGAACGCGAGCCGCGCTGGCGCATTCCGGTGGCGCAGATGCAGGATACGGTGATCACCGCCCGCTGGCCCGGCAACCGTGTGGTCGAAATCCAGATCGTGCTTGAGAACATGGTCCAGGCACTGATGCAGGGCAGCGGCCCGGCCAGCACGCTGGTGCCGCGCGCCGAGGCGGAGATCACGCGCCTCATCGCCGAAAGCCGGTGAGCGTCGCCCTGGCGCTGCCGGGGAATGCCGCACAAGTTCGGCCGCATTCGGTGCGCCGCGCGCGGCATCTGTTGCCCTGGCTGTTGCTCTCGCCGCTGCTGCTGCTGCTGGCGGCCTTCACCTATTGGCCGCTGCTGCATACCATCTACCTCAGCGTCGTGGATGTCCGGCTGTTCCAGCCAGACCGCTTCGTGGGCCTCGCCAACTATGTCGGCCTTTTCAGAAGCCCATCCTTCGCGGCGGCCAGCTGGAACACCCTGATCTACATCGCCCTATCACTGCCGCTGAAGGTGCTGCTGCCCATCCCGATCGCGGTCTTCGTCTGGTGTGCCGGCGCGCGCATGGCAGCGCTGCATCGCTCCATCCTGTTCGTACCAACACTGCTTTCCTTCGTTGTGGTATCCATCCTGTGGATCTGGATGCTGAACCCGGTGATGGGCATGGTTCAGTCGGGGCTGCGCCCGCTCGGCCTGCAGATGCCGGCCCTGCTCTCCGACGCCGCCACCGCGATCTACGCCATCATCGGCATATCGGCGTGGAAGGTGATCGGCTTCAACGCGCTGTTGTATTTGGCCGGGCTTGCTTCCATTCCGCGAGAGCTGATCGAATCGATGCGGCTGGATGGGGCAACAGATTGGCGTATCACGCGCAGCCTGTTGCTGCCGCTGCTCTCCCCGACCATCTACTTCGTGGCCATCACCTCGGTGCTGTTCACCGTGCAGCAGGTGTTCACGCCGATCAACATCATGACCGGCGGCGGTCCCTCCAACGCCACCACCAATCTCTTCTACCTGGCCTATGAGATGGCCTTTGAGAGCTTCAACATCGGCTTCGCCTCGGCGACCGCGCTGTTGCTGTTCGTTGGCCTCGGCGCGCTGGCGGCGCTGAAGGCCTGGTTGCTCGGCCGGCGCGTGCATTATGCGTGAAACAACCGCGCTGACTCTGACGCCGCCCTGGCGCGCCGTCGGCACCATTGTGCTTTTCCTCTCCTCGCTCTCGATCCTGGTGCCGCTGCTACTGGTGATCGCCACCAGTCTGAAGACGCCGATCGAGATCCATGACGGCCTGCCCTGGCCGCAATCGCCCACCGGCGACAACTACTTGGCGGTCTTCGACAAGATTCCGCTCGGCCTGTATTTCTGGAACAGCACCGCGACCACGCTTCTGCGGGTCGGTGGCCAGCTGGTTGTGGCGTTGCTCGCCGCCTATGCCTTCGCGCGCTTCGAGTTCCGGGGCCGAGACCTGCTTTTTGCCCTGACGCTGGGGGCAATGATGCTGCCGCATAGCCTGACCTTCCTGCCCACCTACCTCATGATTTCCTGGCTCGGCTGGTTCGATACCTGGTGGGGGCTGATCGTCCCGAATCTGGCCGCACCGGTCGGCGTGTTTCTGCTGCGCCAGCACATGCTGGCCTTCCCGCGCGACCTGCTCGACGCGGCCTCGATCGATGGCGCTGGGCCGTGGCGCGCGCTGTGGCTGGTGATCCTGCCAAATATCCAGCCGGCCCTGGCCGCCATTGCCATCCTGCTGTTCATCGATTGCTGGAACGAATATTTCTGGCCGCTGGTCATCACCGAGAGCGAAGATGCGATGACCGTGCAGATCGGCATCCGTCGCTTCCTCGATGCCGAGCGCGGCGATGACCTTGGCCCGTTGATGGCAGGCGTCGTGCTGGTCAGCCTGCCGGCCATGGCGGTTTTCCTGTGGTTCCAGCGCCGTATCCTCGAAACCTTTGTCAGCGCCGGCCTCAAGGGCTGAAGGAGTGCCTTGTGAGCCTGCGCATCATCCAGCTTTCCGATCCGCATCTGTCGGCCACGCGGCCCTTCCACCAGGATAATTGGGAACAGGTGCTGGAAGCGCTCGCCGCCGACCCGCCCGACCTGATCATCGTCACCGGCGATGTCGTGCTCTCCGACCCGGATGAGGAGGATGACCACGGTTTCGCGCGCCGCCAGCTCGACCGCCTGCCAGGCCCCTGGCGCGTGCTGCCGGGCAATCATGATATCGGCGACAACCTTGTCTCCGGCGGCATGGCCAAGCGCGTGGATCCGCAGCGCCTCCGCCGCTGGCATCGCCATTTCGGCGAGGATCGCTGGTCCCTGACCCTGGATGGCTGGCTGCTGCTGGGCATCAACGCGCAAATCCTCAATGCACCCCGCCTTGCGGCGGAGGCCGAGCAGGCTGCCTGGCTTGAAGCCGTGCTCGCCAAAACCGACCCGGCCGCCCCGGTGGCGCTGTTTCTGCACAAGCCGCTGTTCATGGACCACCCGTCGGAGACGGCGATGGATCAATCCTCGCTCGATCTTGAAGCGCGCAATGGAGTGATGGCGATGCTGGCGGGGCGCGACCTGCGTCTGGTTGCAAGCGGCCACAAGCATCAATGGCGCGGCTTCGATCTCGATGGCGTGCGGCACGTCTGGGCGCCCTCCACCGCGTCGGTGAACGGCGCGCCGACGGCGAAGAATTGGGGGCTGCGCGAAGTCGGTTTTGTCGAGCATCAGCTGGAAGGTCGGCGAACCCGCCAGCGCCTGCTCGGCCGCGACTGGCTGACGCGGCATGAGAGCTACGTCGTGTCGCTGGAGCATGGCAGCCCCATGCGGGCGCCAATCTTGAGCGCATCCGCCGCGGGTGTGGAACCCGCCGGCGGCCAGAGCGGGATGCGTTAAGGCGGAATCGCTGAATCCCGCGACCAGACAAAAGCTTGAGCGGTATGCATTGCAGTGGAATCGCCGCGAACGCCCAGTCCCGCTCTGGCAATAATCATCAGGACACCACGCTAAGGTCATCGAAGTGTCGCACGACGCTGGCATATTTCGGAAAGTAACAGGAGAAATCCACCATGATGCCGACACGACGCCAACTTGGCATTGTTCCGATCATCGCCGCTGCTGCCTTGACGCCCGGCACCGCCGCCGCGCAGGCGCCGCGCGTGCTGAACATCGGCGTGAACCGCGTCTCGGTTGGCGCCGAGCCCGCCTTCGATGGCGGCATCCACCAGGCCAAGGTGGTCGGCGAGATGTTCGAGAACCTCCTCGATGTGGATTACGTCACGCCGGGCCGCTTCAAGCCGGTGCTCGCTGAGCGCTGGTCCCGCGTGGATGGCCGCACCGTGGATTTCCACCTGCGGCGCGGCGTCACCTTCCACAATGGCGACGAGCTGACCGCGGAGGACGTGGCCTTCACCTTTGGGCCAGAGCGACTCCTGAATGCCGATGCGCCGACGCGCGGCGAACTTGGCCGTCACATGGGCCCGATTGAGCGCGTCGAGGCGGTGGATCGCTACACCGCGCGGGCGGTGATGCGTGGTGACAACCCGGTGATCGAGGCCTTGTTCACGCAACGGCCGGCCGCCATCATCAACCGTCGCGCCTATCTTGCCGCCGGCAGCTTCGAAGCCTGGATGCGCGCCAGCGTCGGCACCGGCCCCTATCGCCTGCGTGAGCTGACGCCGGGCCGGCATGTGATCCTCGACCTGCATGGCGCCTATTGGGGCGCGAAGCCGCATTTCGAGCGTCTGGTCTTCCAGGTCATTCCGGAAGTTTCCACGCGCATCTCGGGTGTCATCGCTGGCAGCCTCGATATTGCGGCGGACATCCCGGTGGATCAGCTGCGCCGCGTGCAGGGGCGCCGCGAAGCCCGCGCGGTGGGCGGCCCGGTGAACAACATGCGCGCGATCTACCTGTCGCGGCGCGACAATCCGTTGATGCGCGACGTGGCGCTGCGCCGCGCCCTCGGCCTTGCCATCGACCGCCAGCGCATCACACGCGCGCTGTGGGGCGGGCATCCGAGCGTGCCCGAGGGCATGCAGTGGCCGACGATGGGTGCGATGCGAATCACGGATCGTGACTGGCCGCACGCCGCGACCTTCGATCCGGATGAGGCGCGCCGCCAGCTCGCCACCTCCGCCTATCGGGGCGAGGCGCTGAACTGGACGCTGATGAACAACTACTACATCAACGAAGTCGCGACCGCCGAAGCCCTGGTCGAGATGTGGCGCGCCGTGGGCATCAATGTGCGGCTCACGGTGGTGGAGAACCGGGCGCAGGTGAACACCGCACCGCTCGATATCCGCAACACGTCGATGGACTATGACGGCTTCCCCGACCCTTTCCCGATCCTGGGCCAGTTCGGCCGTGGCGGCTTCGTCTCCTCCATCCATCGCTGGTGGCAGAATGATGAGGTTGACCGCCTCGGCGATGAGATGATGGGGTCCACCGACCCGGCGGTTCGCAAGGCGGCTTGGCGGCGCATCCTGCGCATCATCGAATGGGATGACCCGGCGGTCTTCGCCCTGCACACCACCGCCGCCTTCCACATCGCGCGCAGCGACCTGACCTGGACGCCCGCGAATAGCGAATGGCCGATGATGCAGCTTGCCACCGCACGGCGCTGAGCGGATGGACGTCGCGCTCGCCGTGCCGCCGGTGACGCGTGTCGATACCCCGCCCTTGCTGGCGCTATGGCAAATCACGGTCGATTTCGCAGCGCGCGGCGGCGGCATGGTCCGCGTGGTACACGGCATCGACCTCGACATCCGGCCAGGCGAGACGCTCGGCCTCGTCGGCGAAAGTGGCAGCGGCAAAAGCGTCACCTGCCTCGCCGCGCTGCGCCTGCTGCCGGCGGAGGCGCAGATTGGCGGGCGCATCGCCTTCGACGGTGCGGATATCGCCCGGATGGGTGCGGCGCAGCTGCAATCCCTGCGCGGCGGGCGCATCGCCATCGTCTTCCAGGACCCGGCGGCGGCGCTGAACCCGACCCAAACCATCGGCTGGCAATTGCGCGAAAGACTGGTGCGCCACCAGGGCCTGCGCGGTGAGGCGTTGCAGGCGGCGGCCATTGCCGCGCTCGCGCGGGTTGGCATCGCCGATCCGGCGCAGCGGCTGGAGGATTACCCGCATCACCTCTCGGGTGGCATGTGCCAGCGCGCGATGATCGCGATGGCGCTGACCGGCAAGCCTAGCCTGCTGATTGCGGACGAGCCGACCACGGCCCTGGATGTCACGACGCAGGCGCAGATCCTGGCCCTGCTGCGCGATTTGCAGCGCGAGACCGGCATGGCGATGGTGCTGGTCAGCCATGATCTCGGCGTGATTGCGGAAAGCTGCGCGCGCGTCGCGGTGATGTATGCCGGGCGGATCGTCGAACAGGGACCGACGACCGAGATCTTCGCCACCCCACGCCACCCCTATACACGCGGCCTGCTCGACTCCCTGCCACGCATCGATCATGTGGTCGCACGATTGGCCGCGATGCCCGGAGCGCTGCCGCAACCGGGCCGGCTTCCGCCCGGCTGCAGCTTCGCGCCGCGCTGCGATCGGGCGAGGCCAGCCTGCGTGGCGAATATGCCGCGCCTGGAAATGCAGGGCGCGCGTGCCCTGCGCTGCCTTCATCCCCACGACGGCCCGCCGGCCCCGCCCGGGATCGTGCAAATGGAGCCGGGCGCCGATCAACAGGGCGTGCCAATGGTCGAGGCTCAGGCGCTTGGCCTGCGCTACGCACCGCGGCGGCTGCTAGGCCTGTTTGCCCGCGGTGCTGCCGTGCAGGCGGTGGACGGGGTGAGCTTCACGCTGCACCGGGGCGAAACCCTCGGCCTAGTGGGCGAAAGCGGCTGCGGCAAATCGACCGTGGCCCGCATGGTGGCGGGGCTGCTCACCCCGAGCAACGGCGCGCTGCGCTTTGCGCCCGAGCGCAACGCAGCGCCCGGCGTGCCGGCGCCGCGCTTCGCGCAGCTCGTCTTCCAGGATCCTCTGGGTGCCCTGGATCCGCGGCAACGCATTGCCGCGCAGATCGCCGAGCCACTGGAGATTCACCGAATCGGCAATGCCGCCTCGCGCCGGGCAGAGGTGCTGCGCCTGCTGGATGCGGTGGGCCTTGATCCCGCGCTGGCAGAGGCATTCCCGCATCGGCTGAGCGGCGGGCAGCGGCAGCGCGTGGTGCTCGCGCGCGCGCTGGCGCTGCGCCCGCCCATGCTGATCGCCGACGAGCCCTTCTCGGCGCTCGATGTCTCAGTGCAGGCGCAGGTAATCGAGTTGCTGGCCGAATTGCAGGCGCGCGAGGCGCTGACGCTGTTGTTCATCAGCCATGATCTGCGCGTCGTGCGCCGCATCTGCGGCCGCGTCGCCGTGATGTATGCCGGCCGGATCGTGGAGACCGCGCCCGCCGAGCGCCTGTTCGGCTCGCCGCAGCACCCCTATACGCAAGCCCTGCTGGCCGCGGTGCCGTCACCGGACCTTGGCGCGCGCCCATCGCATCAGCCGCTGCGCGGCGAGCCACCCAGCCCGCTGCGCCCGCCGCCCGGCTGCCGGTTCCATCCGCGCTGTGCCATGGCGCGGCCGCTATGTCGTGTCGAGGCGCCGGCACTGCGCGAGCTGTTCCAGGGCCAGGCCGTCGCCTGCCATGTGGCGCATGGCGATGCGTGAGGTAGCGCAATGAATGGCGCCTGGATGGCGGCGAAGCTGCTGCGCGCGGCGGCGACACTGCTGCTGGCGGTGACGGTGGTGTTCATCGTCCTGCGCCTGGCCGGCGACCCGGCGGAGATCCTGTTCGGCGACAATGTCGGTGAAGAGAGCCTCATCCGCTATCGCGCGCTCTGGGGGCTCGATCAGCCGCTGGGCGTGCAGTATCTGCTGTATCTGCGCAGTCTGCTGCTGGGCGATTTCGGCCTGTCCTCGCAAAGTGGCGCCTCGGCGTGGCAGCTAATGATGGGGCGTCTACCCTACACCTTGCAGCTTGGCGGTGTCTCGCTGCTGCTGGCGGTGCTTATTGGCATCCCGGCAGGAGTGGCGGCGGCACTAGCGCGCGGCAGCCTGACGGATCGCGTTGTGATGCTCGCCGCGGTCAGCAGCTTCTGCATTCCGAATTTCGTGCTGGGTGTGGTGTTGATTCTGGTCTTCGCCGAGCAATTCGGCTGGTTGCCGAGCCATGGCACCGGCGGCATCTGGCACCTTGTGCTGCCTGCGCTGACGCTGGGCACCGGCTGGGCTGGCGTGCTAGCGCGCTTCGCGCGGTCGGCGATGCTGGAGGTGCTGGGGCAGCCCTATATCCGTGGCGCGCGAGCCTCGGGGCTAACCGAAGGGCGGGTTCGCTGGCGCCATGCCCTGCCGAATGCCGCAATCCCGCTGGTGACGATCCTTGGTTTCATGGTGGGTGGCCTGGTGGCGGGGGCGATCGTCACCGAGAGCATCTTCGCCTGGCCCGGCGTAGGACGGCTGCTGGTGGATTCCGTCAAGCTGCGAGACCTCGCCGTGGTGCAGGCGATTGTGCTGATGGTGGCGGCGACGATGGTGGCCGCGAATCTGGTAGTGGACGTGCTGTCGGCCTGGCTCAATCCGCGGCTCCCTGCCGCCACGGGGGCGTGATGGACCAGGTAACGGCACTGGCTGAAGCGCCGCCGCGTCGGGCGCGGTACCTGGGCGGCAAGGTCCTGCTCGGCGTGGCCGTTGCCTGGCTGGCGCTGATGGTGGTCGCGGCCCTTACCGCGCATATGATCGTGCCTTTCGACTACCGCGCGACAAGCCTGGAGGCGCGGCTGCTGCCGCCGGTCGGGCTGGGTGGCGAGTTTCCCTATCTGCTCGGCACCGATCATCTGGGCCGCGATATCCTCAGCCGTCTGTTGCACTCCATCCAGCTCAGCATGGCGGTGGCCCTGGCGGGATCGCTGATCGGGGCGGGTTTTGGCATCACGCTGGGCTTCCTGGCCGCGCATCTGCGCGGTGTCGCGGATTCGGTGTGCATGGCACTGGTCGATCTGCAGGCCGCGATGCCTTTCATGGTGGTCGCCCTCGGCGTGCTGGCGCTGTTCGGCAACAATTTCTTGCTGTTCATCGTGGTGATCGGGCTGCATGGCTGGGAACGCTACGCGCGCCTCACGCGCAGCCTCGTGCTGGCCGAGGTCGAGCAGGGTTACGTCACAGCCCTGCGCGGCTTCCGTGCACCGCCTCTGCTGATCTACCGCCGCCACGTCCTGCCGAATATCGCGGCGGCACTGATTGTGAATTTCACGCTCAGCTTTCCTGAGATCATTCTGCTTGAAAGCGGGCTGAGCTTTCTCGGCCTCGGCATTCAGCCACCGCTGACCAGCCTGGGCAACATGCTTGGCTTCGGGCGCGACTATGTCGCCGATGCATGGTGGCTCCCGATTGTGCCGGGCGTGGTGATCTTCATCACGACGCTTGCCATGAGCCTCGCCGGCGATGCCTTGCGGGACCGGTTGGATTCCAGCTTGAACCTGTAGCGCGGCGCGCTGGAACGGAATGCGTTGAGGCGAGATCGCCGAAAACGCTGAATCCCGCGACCATACAGAGGCTAGAGCGGGATGCGTGAGCGAATGCGAACGCCTCTCACTCTAGCTGCGCGCGCCGGCTCACGCGACCAGCGGTGCCTTACGACCCTCGATCAGCACGATCCGCAGACGCTGTGACACCGCGTCGATAACAAAGACCGCTGCAAGGATCATCAGAATCAGAAACGCCACCTCATCCCAGCGGTAAAGCCGGATGCGCTCGGTCAGCAGCAGGCCGATACCGCCAGCACCCACCGCGCCGATGATGGTCGCGGAGCGGGTGTTCGATTCGAAGTAATACAGCGCCTGGCTCGTCAGCACCGGCAGGATCTGCGGCAGCGCGCCAAGCCGCATCACCGCGAAGGGCGAGCCGGCGCTGGCGCGGATGCCGTCCAGCTGACGCTTCTCGATGTTCTCGATCGCTTCGGAATAGAGCTTCGCGAGATCGCCCGTATTGTGCAGCGTCAGCGCCAGGATGCCGGCGAAGGGGCCCAGGCCCACCACATTGACGAAGATCAGCGCCCAGACGAGCGGATCGACGCCGCGCACAACGTCCGACAGGCGACGTGCCGCGAAAGTAACCGGGGCGAGCGTACCGGTGGAGCGCGTGCAGAGCAGGCCAAAGGGAATGGCGAGAACGGCCGCGAACACCGTGGCCAGCAGGGCCATGGCCAGCGTCTCCGCCATCGCCCAGATGAAGACGCCCAGCAAGCCGCCATGGGCAGGCGGCAGCATGAATCCCAACAGCCAGCCCAACCGTCCCAGCCCGGCCCAGATCACCAGCGGATCAAGGCCGAGATGAATGAAGACCCACAGCGTCAACAGCACAACGAGCGCACCAGGCAGAAGCCCTAGCGCGCGACGGCGCAGCGGCACGCGCACAATTCCGGGAATCACGCTGTCCCACCGAGCCAGTTCGTCCGCGCTCGCGCTCATCCGATGACATCCTCGTCCAGGAAACGGCGGCGCAGTGCCTGGCTGGCCAAATCCACCATCGTCACCGCGGCGACGATCACCAACAGCACGGCGCTGACATCGGTGTAAGCGAAGCTGCGGATTGACGTGTACAGTTCCTGCCCGATGCCGCCGGCGCCCACGAAGCCCAGCACGGCGGCGGAGCGAATGTTGATCTCGAAGCGAAACAGCGTGTAGCTGGCCCAGTTGGGCAGGACCTGCGGCAAGACGCCGATGCGGATCACGCCGAACCAGCCAGCACCCGTCGCGGTGATGCCGTCAAGCGGTCGGGTGTCGAGGTTGTCGCTCGCCTCGGCAAACAGCTTGCCCAGCGCGCCGGCCGAGTGCAGCGCGATGGCCAGCACGCCGGCGAGCGGGCCAACGCCGAAGGCCACGACGAAGATCAGGGCGAAGACGAGTTCCGGTACGCTGCGGCTGAATTCCAGCATACGGCGACAGGCGAAGCGAAGCACGCGTGAGCGCCCGAGCAGGTTGGAGGCCGGGAAGACCAGCAGCAGCGCACCTACCAGGCCAATCAGCGTCCCCGCATAGGCCATCAGCACCGTATCGACCATCAGGCGGAGATAGCGCCAGAATCCCCAATACCATTTGCCGACATCCTCGACGACATGGTCGTGGCGAATCTCGGGCAGGATGGCGCCGAGATAGGACAGGATTTCCGGCCAGCCCTCGATCAGCCGGGCGAGGCTGAACCCGCCAACCGGCAGGGCGGCGGCGAAAGCCAGCAGGAAGGCGCCACCGATCAGCAAATTGCCTTGGCGCAGCTGCGCGCGGTGTGTCCGCAACGCCACCTCCAGCCGTGCCGCCGCGTCGCTCACGCCAGCACCTGCGCTTCGGCGTGCAGCAATCGCCCGGCACCGATTGCGGCAAGCACCCGCGGTGCAGCTGGCTCGGTGGCATCCACCAGCAGCAGATCGGCCCTTCGACCGGCGGCGATCGCGCCGCGATCATCCAGCCCAACCGCCCGTGCCGGCCCGCCTGACACCAGATCCCAGGCGGCTGACAATGGCACCACGCCGTCGCGCACCAGGCGAAACGGCGCGGCGAGCATGGAGGGGATGTAGTAGTCGGAGCACAGCGCGTCGCAATTGCCATCCGCGATGATATCGCTGGCACTGGCATTGCCAGCCGAGCTTCCGCCGCGCAGCACGTTCGGCGCGCCGAGAATGACCGGCTCACCCGCAGCCCGCGCCGCCGCCGCCGTGGCGCGCGTTAGCGGAAACTCCGCGATGTTCGCGCCGAGGGCCGAGAAGGCGGCGCGCGTTGCCGGATCCGGGTCGTCATGCGAGCCGATCGGCACGCCAGCTGCGCGCGCGGCGGCGCAAAGCCGCGCCAAAGTCGGGCCGACCTCGGCCTCACGCGACCGGGCGGCCCGGATGGCGGCGATGAAGCTGGTGGTGTCATGCCCGGACTTCGCGGCCCAGAAGGCGAGCTTCGAGGGGTTGTCGATGCGCGCTTCGTATTCCGCCAGATGCTCGTTCAGCACCAGCATCTGGATGCCGCCGCTGGCCAGCCAATTCTCGACAATCGGCACCGCATCAACATGGAAGACCTCATGCCGCAGATGCACCCGCATGTCGCAGCCAATGCGAGCGCGGTTTGCCGCCAGCCAGGTGACAAGCGCGGTCGCGGCCGGCACGCCGCGCAGGCCGCCTTCCCAGGAGCAGCCCTGCGCCAGATAGGCGGTGGTGACACCGTTGAGCAGGAATTGGCGGTCTGCCTGCGCCAGCGCCAGGTCGAGCGGAAAGCCCACCCCGGGGCGTGGCTGCACCAGCAGCTCGAACCAATCGCCATGCAGATCAACCAGCCCCGGCAGTACCAGCAGGCCGCGCGCGTGCAGCACGAGGTCAGGCCGCGCGCCGCCCGCATCCTCCGTCGCCACGATCAAGCCATCCTCGACAAGTACCGAGGCCGATTGCACACCGTGCACCGGCAGCAGCGTCTGGCCGCCCTCGATCAGGATACGCCGCATGGCTCAGCGGCCGCGGCGCTGGCGTTCATTGAAGCGGCGCATCTCGACGAAATCGGCGAAAGTGGCGTGGGTCACGGGTACCAGCGCCTCCATCGCACCGCGATACAGCGCATGCCAGGCCGCGGGTGCTCCGGCCGGCAGATCGACCAGCGCCTTGGTCAGGTCTGCCTTCAGATCCGCGGGCGCCGATTTGCGCACCGTCCAGGGATCGTTCGGCGCCATGCCCGGGGTTTCCCAGACCTCCCGGAATGTGCCGGGCGTGATCATGCCGCGTTCTTCCATGCGCTTGATGGTGCCACCCGAATTGTTCGGGAAGCGCCAAGTGAACATGGCGTCGAAGCGACCATCGCGCACCGCCAGCAGGCCCGGCTCATGCCCGCCGACGAACTGCGTGAAGCCGAAGAACTGATCGAGCACGATTCCCTGCTGATGCAGGTAGAAGGAGGGCATGATGTAACCCGAGGTGGAATTCGGATCCGCCATGGCGAGGCGCTTGCCGCGCAGATCCTCAAGCCGCTGATAGGGACTATCGGCCCGCACCACGAGGTAAGAGTGGTAGCCCATCGCGCCGGAGGCCACGTTCATCACCAACGGTTCAATGTCGCCGCGAATGGCGTCGAAGGCGGCAGCATACGAGCCGGCATAGAGCTGGGCGAGCTGGATGCGGTTGGCGCGCAGCGCCTCGATCACCGCGGCGTATTCGGCGGCGAAGAACATCTCGGTTCGCACGCCCAGCGCGCGCGCCAGATACTCATCGAAGCCGCGATAGGTCGTGGACAGCGCATCGCCTGTCTCGGTCGTGATCACACCGAAGCGCAGCACGGGCCAGCGGCTGCGCCAGCCTTCCTGCGCTTTGGCGCCCGCCGGAAGGGTAAGGCCTGCACTGGCGCCGAGGATCATGCGGCGGGTCGGGCGAAGCAACATGAGATATCTCCTTGAAGGATCGGGGGCGGTGTTGGGTCAGACAGGCTCAGGCTCGCGCAGCGCAACCGCCGAGGCTTGCTCGGCGACATCGGTGACGTTGTAGATCCGCTCGATATCCGCGGCTTGGAGACCCGCCGTCGGGGCATCGAACACCACGCGTCCGGCAGCCAGACCAATGATGCGGTCGCAATGCTGCAGCGCCGCTTCCACCTGATGCAGGCTGGCGACGACGGTGATGGCGTCTTCGCGATTGATGCGGCGCAACGCTTCCAGCACCAACTGCGCATTCATCGGATCAAGGCTGGCGATCGGTTCGTCCGCCAGCACGATCTTTGGTTGCTGCACCAGCGCGCGCGCGATGGCAACGCGCTGCTGCTGACCGCCCGAGAGCGTGCCCGCCCGTTGCAGCGCGAAGGGCAGCATCCCAAGCCGCTCCAGCGCGCGCGCGGCACGGGCGCGGTCAGCCTCCGAAAAAGCTTTAAAGGCGATGCCCAGCGGGCTCTGCCAGTGCAGGCGTCCGGCCAGCACGTTGGTCAGCACGTCGAGCCGGTTAACAAGGTTGAACTGCTGGAAGATCATCGCGCAGCGCGCCCGCCAGGCGCGCACCGCCGGCCCACGCAGCGCCAGCACAGCTTCGTCATCGAAGGTGATGTCGCCCGCGCTTGGCGTTTCAAGCCGATTGATGATCCGCAGGAGGGTCGATTTGCCGGCGCCGGACCGACCGACAAGGCCCACCATCTGACCGGCCGGGATGGTGAGCGTCACCCCGTTGAGGGCGATTGTCGCGCCAAAATTCTTCGAGATATCCTTGAGCTTCAGCATTGCACAAAACACCTAGGCCAGTTGCGTACGTAACGGGCGTGCGGCGTGCCGAGCGATGTTTGGGTGACAAGATACGCGCCACTGCGGTGCATGGGCACTCATCGGGGCGCGAAGCTCAGATTCTCACGCTGGAAGTCCATCGATTGGGTCGGCGAGCGACGCCAGGTGATGTCGTCCGTCACCTGCGCGGCATGCGCGCGTAACGGTGGATCGACGCCTTCCAGCAGATCGGCGCGCGAATTGCCCCACATGCGCAAGAGGCAGAAGGATAAGGCAACATCCCTCGCCGTCATTTCCGCGCTATCATGGAAGCGGACGCCGCGCTGCAGCCGGAACTCGATGGTGCGATCATCGATCCGGCGCCAGCTCTCGACGAGGCCCGGGCGCAGAAAGGCCGAACGGCCGAAGGGGGTTTGCATGACGCTTTCCTTCAATCCGCAGCCAACTTGCCGCCGCGCGCGTAGATTTCCTCCAGGCGCTTTTGCGGGAACAGCACCATGGGCAGCGGCTGGCGGTAGGGGTTCACATCATGCGCATGCAGAACGATCTGTTCTTCCGTCACCAGCATGATGCCGACATTGACGCTCTCATCGTAGCGCGCCCCGGTGCCAGGCATCTCGGTCAGGTGCACGCCGGTATTGTAGGTGGTCGAGCCGAGATTACTGAACGCCGTGCCGCGCCAGACGCCACCACAGATGCGATGCGTGTGGCCCGCGGCAATGTGGCGCACCTGGCCATGCTCGGCGATCATCGCGGCCAGTGCCGCGCCATCCTTGAACTTCAGCTGGTCCACCTTGGCGCCGGTATCAAAGGGCGGGTGGTGCATGAACAGATAGACGGGCGTGCCCGCCGCTTCCGCCAGCCGGGCGGCAAGCCAGGCCTGGCGCTTGGCGCAGAGATGGCCGGTGACGTAGCCGGTCTCGGCGGTGTCGAGAAAGATAAGGCGGCCCATGGGCGTGTCGCGAACGGCCTGCACGAAGCCATCGGCATCTGTCTCGGCCTCAGGCGTCTCTGCGAGGTAGGTCGCGCGGTCGTCGTGGTTTCCGAGCAGGGTGATCACCGGCGTGCGGACGCTCGCGATCATGCTGCGCAGGCTGCGATAGGCTTCGGCCTCGGCATGGTCGGCGAGATCGCCGAGCAGCACGCAGAAGGCGGCATCTGCATGGTTCGTGGCCAGGTCGTCGAACGACCATTGCAGGCGCTGAGCGCTATCCATGCCCTTCGAGGTCGTATCCGGCGCGACCAGATGGATGTCCGAGATGATGTAGATCTTCACGTCGCTATATCTCCCACTAGTGTGACTATGCTACGCATGGTTCGTGACAGAACGATCTTTTTTTTGTTGATATTTGGTGACCAGTGCAAGCGCGGCGATTGTTGTTGCCCCCAAGGCTCGATGAATCGAGCGGACGTCCACTAAGCCGCATCGGGTCTGCCGGAGGCGGTCTGGTTTGAGTTGCGCTGCCAGGAGCCTTCACTTCGTGCAGCGGCTAGCCCTCAAGGCGCCGGGATCCTGATGATGCCGGCGCTCCCGATCATGTTCAGTGGCGTGGCTGAGATGCTTCACTCGGCCATGGCTTAATATGCCGAGTGAACAATTATGGGGAGCGCTGGCGATAGAATGGCTTTCGTTGCCGTGTTTTGGCGAGATTCACGCCGCATAATTCCTGCGGTGGCTGACATCCTGCGGCATGGCCAGAACCTCGTCAGGCACCAAGTTCCTCCCTTTCCGATGCCCAGTGAGCACCGAGGGAGAACCGGATCATCCGAAAATTATACGGAGTTACAGACCGCTCAAACACAGAGCCGACTGCGCGGCCGCTGCCTGCGCTTCGCATAATATTTGACTCCGCATATTACGCTTTATGCGACGCTCCGCTTAAGGCGTAGATGGTGAAGGAGCCCTTCGCGCCCTGCTTGTTCGGGCCGATCTGGCAGATGCGCTCGCGCACCTCGACCGCGTGGCCCTTCTTCTTCAGACCGGCGAAAAACCCGCGCACCGTATGCTGTGCCCAGCCGGTGGCCTCGGCGATTTGCGCCACCGTTGCGCCCTCAGGGTGGCGGAGCATCAGCACCAATGGCATCGCGGTTGATCTGCGCAAGGAAGGGCTCGGCTTGGTCCTGCGGGACATGCTGCTGTCTGGGAAAGAGGAGGCCTTTGCATGAGTGAAACCGCCACAAGCATTCGGGTTGTG
>CANEVG010000012.1 GCA_947442095.1 Sphingomonadaceae bacterium | reverse complement strand
CCTTCGGTGAGGAGGCCATCGTCGCGCAGGAACAGCGCCTCATGCGCGCCGGCTCCGCGTGCGGCGCTGAGTGCATCTTCATAGAAATGCCGGTCGCTGGTCTTGTGGCGCAGACGCCAATCGCCTTCCGCCACCGGGAGCGGCAGGACTGCGCAGATCGCCGGTTGAGGCAGCGCATCGGGCAGCGGAGAGGCGTCGAGCGCATGCGCGCCGCTGCGCGAGGCCACCAGCCGCACGCGGGCGGGCGCATCCAGATCGAAGCACAGCGCATGGATGGCATTGCGCAGCGCGTGGCGATCGAACGCAAAACCCAATTCCGCCGCGCTCCCCTTCATGCGCTCCAGATGCAATTCTAGCAGCGCGATGCCCTGCACCGGATCGAACGCCATCGTCTCGATCAGATCGGCGCTGCTGGCATTCAGGCGCAAGAAACTTCCTTTCACCAGGCATTCGCGCCATTCGTCCATCACTTCGGAATCGGCCACCACCGCCGATCCAGCCCCCATGGTGGCGCGTCCGCGCCCTGCACCTGGATAATCGGGCGCAAGCCGCACCGTGCGGATTGCCACATTGAAGGCGGCCTCGCCAGAGCCTTGGCTGTCGGAGGCTTGACCCACCGCCACATCGATCCGCCCGATCGCGCCGCAATAGAGCCCGCGCGCATCGCGTTCGGTTTCGTCGATCAACTCCATCGCACGGATCTTGGGCGCACCGGTGATCGAGCCGCAGGGAAAGAGCGCACAGACCAGATCGCGCGCATGGGTGCCGGGGCGCAGCCGGGCATGCACCGTTGTAACCATCTGGTGGACCGTGGGATAGGTCTCCACCGCAAACGGCTGCGCCACGCGGACGCTCCCCGGCTCCGCCACGCGCGCCAGATCGTTGCGCATCAGATCAACGATCATGAGGTTCTCGGCGAGGTCTTTCACGCTTGTTTCAAGCTGCGCCTTGAACCGCGCATCTTCAGCAGGAGTACGCCCGCGCGGCGCGGTGCCCTTCATCGGGCGAACTTCGGCGCGGCCCTGTTCCAGCGTGAAGAACAGCTCGGGCGAGACCGAGAGGTGCCAGTGCGCCCCGTCCCACACCACGGCGCTATAGCCAGCGCGGGCATCGCGCCGGATAGCGCGGTAGATCGCCAGCGGATCGCCGGACCAGGAACCGCCGGTCTGGAAGGTGTAGTTCGCCTGATAGATATCGCCCGCGCCGATCGCGGCCTTCAGCGCCTCAAACCCTTGTGCATAGCCGCCGATCGAGACATGCGGATCGAGCGGGCCGAGACGGCCTGTGCCGGTGATGGCTCCATCGAGCCAGCGCTCGGCTTCCTCGCCGGTCATTTCCCGCATCGCATCAAAGCGCGCAAACCACACCAGCGGACCTGCGGCCCCCGTCCTCGCGGGCAGGCGCGCAGCAAGGCGCGGTTCCAGCGCGAGCCCTGCCTCATAGGCGATCAAGCCCGCCCAGTGGCCCGGTGCGCTGCCGATGCGGGCAAGCGCACACTCCACCTCTTCCGGTCGGCGCGCGACAGCTATCTCCTGCGGCGCGGTATAGAGCCGCGCCGGGCCTGCGCCCTGCTGCCGAGCGTCGTCGAGAAGAATGAAAGGATCGGGGTTCATGCCTGTGCGCGGCCTTTAGCGGCACCCTGCTGCATATGCAAAATGCGGAGCAAAAACCGCTTCCCTCCGGTTTCAATCCGGGGGAATAGAACCATGGTATCCAGCCGGAAACGGCGACGGGAAAGACTGCACATGGACGATATATACATTGGCCTTGGCGCAACCGGCGAACGCCAGGTGCTGCGGCTGGACCGCGCAAACCGGCACGGATTGGTGGCAGGGGCTACAGGCACCGGCAAGACGGTGACCCTTCAAGGCATGGCCGAACAGTTCTCCGCGCGCGGCGTGCCGGTGTTTCTGGCCGATGTGAAGGGCGATCTTGCGGGCATCGCCATGCCGGGCAGTCCGTCGTTCAAGCATGCCGCCCGCATCGAATCGCGGGCTAAGGAGCTGGGCATCGACCCGTTCGTCTATGCCGATAATCCGGTGGTGTTCTGGGACCTTTATGGCGAGGCGGGACACCCCATTCGCACGACAATCTCCGAAATGGGCCCGCTGCTGCTGGCGCGGCTGCTGGGTCTGAATGATACGCAAGAGGGCGTGCTCAATATCGCGTTCCGCTTTGCCGACGACAACGGCCTGCTTCTGCTCGACCTGCCCGACCTGCAATCCACGCTGATGGCCTGCGCCGAAAACGCCAGCCAGCTTGCCGGCAAGTACGGCAATATCTCCAAGGCCAGCGTCGGCACGATCCAGCGCCAGCTGCTCGCGTTCGAAAGTCAGGGGGCGGACAAGTTTTTCGGCGAACCGGCGTTCGAGATCAACGACTTCATCAAGATCGACGATCAGGGCCGCGGCATGGTCAATGTGCTAAGCGCCGAGAAGTTGATGCAGAGCCCCAAGCTCTATGCCACCTTCCTGCTGTGGCTGCTGAGCGAACTGTTCGAGGCACTGCCCGAGGTCGGCGATGCGGAGAAGCCCAAGCTGGTGTTCTTCTTCGACGAGGCCCACCTGCTGTTCGAAGACGCGCCCTCGGCGCTTTTCGACAAGGTGGAGCAGGTCGTGCGCCTGATCCGCTCGAAGGGCGTGGGCGTGTACTTCATCTCGCAGAACCCCATCGACATTCCGGAGAAGATCGCGGGCCAGTTGGGCAACCGCGTACAGCACGCGCTGCGCGCCTTCACCCCGCGTGACCAAAAGGCGATTCGGGCGGCGGCGGAGACCTTCCGCATCAATCCAGATCTCGATGTGGAGACCGTGATCACCGAGCTCAAGGTGGGTGAGGCGCTTGTTTCCACGCTCGACGCCGATGGCGCGCCGGGGATCGTGCAGCGCACGCTAGTTGCGCCGCCGCGTTCGCGGCTGGGACCGCTGGATGCGAAGGAGCGCGCGATCATCCAGTCGATCAGCCCATTTGACGGCAAGTACGAGGCGGCGGTGAACCGCGAATCCGCGTCCGAAGTGCTGGCGCAGAAGTCTGCCGATGCCGCAGCAGCAGCGGCGCAAGTGGAAACCGAAGGCGAGGAAGCCCAGCGTGCCGCCGCGCGGCAGACGCCTTCGATGTGGGGCAAGGCGGGCAAGGCCGCAGTGGGCGCGATTGCAGCTTCGGCAGGGTCCGTGATCGCGGCGCAGATTACCGGCAAGAAATCGCGCGCATCGCCGCTTGAATCGGGTGCAAGCGCGATTGTCGGCACGATTGCGACGCAGATCGGCGGCGCGGCGTTTGGCCGGTTTGCACGTGGGCTTCTCGGCGGGCTGCTGCGCTGAGGTTGCAGCGGTTCGACGAACGCCCTGTGCTATCCGTCGAATATGGCTGCGAATGAAACAGGATCGCGGCAGGCACGCCGCATCCATCACTCAGATATGTACCGGAAAGGTTTCCATGCGTTCGATCCTGCTCGCCGCGACCATGCTCGCTGGCATCCTGCTCACCTCCCCTGCTCTTGCCCAGCAGGCCGCGCCCGCTATCCCTGCAGAGGCCGGTGCAATGCCCGCGGGCAAGCTGAGCGGCGCGGTTGTGCCGCAGGCCTACCGGCTTGATCTGACGGTCAACCCGGCGAAGGAGCGGTTCAGCGGGCATGTCGAGATCGAGGCCGAGGTGAAACAGGCCGGACGTTTCGTATGGGTCCACGGCCGCGATCTGAACGTGGCGCGGGTCACCGCCATGGTCGATGGCAAGCCGGTAGCGGGCTCGTTCCGGCAGGTCGATCCGACCGGCGTTGCGCTGATCACGTTCGATGCAGCCTTGCCTGCTGGCAAGACGACCTTTGTGTTCGATTTTGACGCGCCGTTCGGTGATGGCCCCGCCGGCATGTTCCGGGTGAAAGTGGGCGAGGACTGGTACAGCTGGACCCAATTCGAATCGATAGATGCGCGCGCCGCGTTTCCTTCGTTCGACGAGCCGGGCTTCAAGACCCCGTGGACCGTGACCCTTCGCACGCCCGAGGGCCTGAAGGCGGTGAGCAACGCGCCCGAAACATCGACCGTGACGGCTAACGGCATGACCGTGCACACTTTCGCGCCGACTCTGCCGCTTCCGACCTATCTCCTGGCGATGATGGTCGGCCCGTTCGTGACCGTGGAAGGCACTGTGCCGGCCACACCGCAGCGCAGCACCCCGCTGCCAATCCGCGTGGTTTCGACCAAGCAGAACGCCGGCAAGCTGGGCTTTGCGCTGGAAGGCACCAAGGGCATCGTACAGAATCTGGAGGCCTATTTCGGCCAGAGCTTCCCTTATCCCAAGCTTGACCAGATCACGACGCCGATCCTGCCTGGCGCGATGGAGAACGCGGGCGCGGACCTCTACAACGACGGCATCCTCGTCATGGACGATCAGGCGTCGACCGAGCAGAAGCGCAATTTCGGCATGATCGTGAGCCATGAACTGGCGCACCAGTGGTTTGGCGATCTCGTCACCCCGGCATGGTGGGACGACATCTGGCTCAACGAAAGCTTCGCCAATTGGATGGGCTATCGCATCGGCAACGAGTGGCGCCCCGATCTCAACATCGGCGCGGGTGCGCTGGCTGAAGGTTTTGGCGCGATGGGTACTGATGCGCTTGTCGCGGGCCGGCCGATCCACCAGCCGATCGAGAAGAACGCGCAGATCGACGCCGCCTTCGACACGATCACTTATGGCAAGGGCGGCCATGTCGTCGCCATGATCGCAGCGTTCATGGGCGACACCAAGTTCCGGGACGGCGTGCGCGGCTACATGGCGGCGCACAAGTATGGCAACGCCACCAGCGCCGAATTCTTCAAGGCCATGGCCGAAGCTGCAGGCGATCCGCGCATCCTGCCCGCGATGCAGAGCTTCACCGATCAGCAGGGCGTGCCGTTGGTGACGCTCGCGCGTGCCGGGACGAACAGCTGGAAGGTGACGCAGAGCCGCTATCTGCGCCTTGGCATGAAAGGCGCGGCAACCAGGTGGGGCATTCCGCTGTGTCTGCGCCAGGGCGATCTGCGCCAGTGCACGCTGCTGACCGACCCATCCGCCACGGTGACGATCAAGAGCGCGGGACCGATCATGCCCAACGCTGGCGGCACCGGCTACTACCGCTTCGAACTGCACGCAAAGGAATGGGACGCGCTGATCGCAGCGACCCCGACCATGAGCGCAAGCGAAGCGCTGGCTGTGATGGACAGCCTCAACGCCAGCTTCTACGCAGGCCGCGCCAGCGCGGATCAGGTGATCGCCGGCGCACGTGCGCTCGCCGCCAATCCTGACAGCTACGCCAGCGGCGATGCCACCGCCTTGCTCGAAGCGATGGCGCAGCGCGGCGTGATCGCGGAAAGCGCCAAGCCCCATTTCCGCAAGTTTGTCGACGGGCTCTATGCCCGGCAACTCAAGGCCATCGGCTTTGATCCGCGCGCTGGGGCACACACCGCCGATACGGCCGAGAACCAGCAGAAGCGCACGCTGCTCGTCGGGCTCGTGGCGGGCACAGCGCAAGATGCGGCGCTGCGTGGGAAGCTGGCAAGCGCCGTCGATGCCTATCTCGGCGGTGATGCAGGGGCGCTCGATCCCGCCTTCTTCGGCGCGGCGTTCGATGCCTGGCTCGCAGCGCACAAACTTGAAGGCGCCAAGACGCTGATGGACAAGGCGCTGGCCTCAGAAGACCCGGTGTTCCGCCCGACCGCGCTTGGCGCGATCAGCAGCAGCGGCGATCTGCCGACGGCCAAGTGGCTGCTCGACGATTTCAAGGACACGCGCCTGCGCCAGTCCGAACAGCTCAATTTCGTGCGCGGGGTGGTCTATACCGCCGAAACGCGCGACTGGGGCTACACTTGGATGAAGGCGCACCTCGACCAGCTGCTCGGCGGCAGCGCAGGCATCTTCTTCGGCGCGCGGCTGCCGCAGATCCTCGGCAACTTCTGCTCGGTGGCAATTGCGGACGATTTCGACGGCCTGCGCGCCAAGTTCGCCGGCAAGTCCGGCGCGCTGGAACTGGAGCGGACGATCGAGCGCGTGCGCTCGTGCGGCAAGCTCAAGGATGCGCGCGGGGCGGAGCTGACGGCGGCGGTTGCCAAGCTGAAGTAATTTCCCCCCTCCCGACCCTTGCCCCTGAAAGGTAGAGGGCTCTTGGACCTCAGTCCAACGGCAGACGGAGTGTTGCAGTGAGGCCTTTGATCTCGCCGCCCGCATCACCATTCGCTCGCCGGTTGGCCAGATGCAGCGAGCCGCCATGCTGGTCGGCGATTGCGCGCGCCAGCGTCAAGCCAAGGCCAGTGCCGCCAGTGGCGGAATTGCGCGAGGCTTCGAGCCGGGTGAACGGCTCCATCATCCGTGCGATTTCACTGTCCGGTATGCCCGGACCTTCGTCGTCCACGCGCAGCACCGCCTCGCGCCCCTCCCGCTGAAGGGTGACGTAGGCGCGTGTACCGTAGCGCAGTGCATTGGAGACGAGGTTGCGCAGCGCGCGGCGCAGCCATGTGGCGCGCAGCGGCATGACCATGCGTTCCGCGTCCGCCAGCGTCACATCCTCGCCCATATCCTCGTACTCGCCGATCACATCGGCAACGAGCGCGGAGAGCTCGGTCGGTTCAAGCGGATCGGAAGGGCGGCCAACACGCGCAAGGCTCAGGATATCGTCGAGCGAACGGTTGATGTCCTCGATCCCCGCCGCCATGCGGCCGCGCTCGACATCGTCGTCGACTGCCTCGATCCGCACGCGCAGCGCCGCCAGCGGCGTTTTCAGATCATGCCCGATCGCGCCGAGCATGACGTCTTTCTCATCGAGCAGCGCGCCCACACGGCGCTCCATGGCATTGTGCGCCACGATCAGGCGCTGGATATCTACTGGACCTTCAGGTTCAAGCTGCCCGGCAGGGGCGCGTGAGCGGGCAAAGGCTTGGACCTGCTGCGTAAGCGCGCCAAGCGGGCGCGTGATGCGGCGCAAGATCAGCGCGACGGTGCCGACGAGCACGAGATAGATCAGCAATGTCTGTAGCACGAGGGACAGCACCACGCCGCGTTCGGTACGCGGGGCAAGTAGGCGCGCCGTGAGCCAGGTGCCATCGCTGCGCTCGATGGCAGCGATAATCAGCTGAGGGCGCGGCGCACCGGGAGGGCGGATGAACCCCCGCCGGGCGAACCATGCGGAGATCACCGGATCGCGCGCCGGATCGCGTTCGGCCACGAACAGCCGCGCGGCGTCGACGCCCTGTGCCTCGAGAACCTCATGCAGAGCGTGCTCGATCTCCGGGCGGCGGCGATCACCGGCCTGCTGGGGGGCACGGGCCTCTTCCTGCACACGCAGCGGGCGCGGCATACGAAAGCCGATTTCGGGCGCATCGCCGGGCGGGAATGCGGCAGAAGGGGACGGCCCCGCATGTGCGCGCGCATTGCGCCCCAGCAGGCTGAATGCCGTATAGTTTACGAGACCTGCCAAGTGGCGCTCTTGCTGCATGCGCCACATCAACGCGGCGGAGAGCCCTTGTGCTACAAGCAGCGCCAGCGCGATGGCCAGCAGCATCTGCCCTTGCAGACTGCGTGGCCACCAGCGGGAAAAACGCAAGGGTTTTCGGGTATCTGACAAAGCATCACTCATCCGCAGGGACTTTGGCGACTTCCGCGGCAAGCATGTAGCCGCCGCCCCACACGGTCTGGATCAGTTCGGGATTGCGACTGTCGCGTTCGATCTTGCGGCGCAGGCGGCT
This sequence comes from Sphingomonadaceae bacterium, assembly GCA_947442095.1. Taxonomy (GTDB): domain Bacteria; phylum Pseudomonadota; class Alphaproteobacteria; order Sphingomonadales; family Sphingomonadaceae; genus Novosphingobium. Next base: position 13,507 of record CANEVG010000012.1, on the reverse strand, counting down.
GATCTGGTTGTCCACCGCGCGGTCGAACAAGTGCGCCTCGCGGCCCTGCACCATATCGAGCAGCCGGTCGCGGTCGAGCACCTGGCGCGGGTGATCGAGAAACGCAACGAGCAGGCGAAACTCTGCCGTGGAGATGGGCACAACGGCGCCTTCCCGATCAATCAGGCGGCGACGCAGCGGATCAAGCTTCCAGCCATCGAAGGCATAGGCGCATTGATCGGCCCGCTTCTCGTCCTCGTCAGACTGGCGCGCGGCGCGGCGCAGCACCGAGCGAATGCGCGCCACCAATTCGCGCGGATCGAACGGCTTCACGACATAGTCATCCGCGCCGATCTCCAGCCCGACAATGCGGTCGGTCGCCTCCCCGCGCGCGGTGATGAAGATCACCGGAAGTTTACGGGTCTCGGCAAGATGGCGGCAGAGCGACAACCCGTCCTCACCTGGCATCATGATATCGAGCAGGACAATGTCGAAACTGTCCCCGGCCCCCGTTTCGGCAAGGCGCGTGCGCGCTTCGGCAGAGCTTGCGGCCTGGACAACGACGAACCCCTGCCGGACCAGATAGTCCGACAGGGGTTCGCGCAGGCCAGCTTCGTCATCCACCACCAGCACGCGGGTGGGGCCGGCGGAAGGGACTGGAGGGCTCATGCGCCCGGAGGTGGTGGGGGCATATCGCCGCCCATTCCGTCATGCATCCCGTGACCGTGCCCGCGCCCACGACCGCCACCCCAGCCATGTTTCTTGCGCATCGCACCCCATGCGGTGCGGCGCTCGGCTGCAGTCAGCTTGCCGTCGTGATCGGCATCGGCCTTGTCGAAGCGGGCCTTGGCAGCGGCATCGAATTCGGCGCGGCTGATCGACTTGTCATGGTTAGTATCAGCCATTTCGGCCATCTTGTGCAGCATGCGTCCCCCATGACCCACACCCATGCCCATGTCCTTTCCGGGTCCGCCGCCTTCGGCGCCGTCCTTGCCCTTGCCTTCCATCATCGCCTTGTGATGATCGGTGAACTCGGCGCGGCTGACTGCACCGTCACGGTTGGCATCGATGGTGTCGAACATTTGGGTCATCTTGGCGGTGCGATCTGCTTCATTGATCATGCCATCCTTGTTCAAGTCAAACTTGGTCCACATCGCATCGGCGCTGGTCTTGGCTTCAGCCCATGTGACGGCAGCCTTGCCCATCGGATCGGGGCCGGACTGCGCCAGTGCGGGAAACGAGCCATAGAGCACCGCCACAGCGGCAGTGAGCACGACCGCCGTGGTGGCGGCAAGGGTGATCTTCTTCATCAAACTCGGTCCTTTTCCATGTGGAAAGCAGGGTTGGAAAGGCGAACCCGCCTGACCTGTTCGATCAGCGCTGCGGTCCTTTTCACTATCTGCGGTCTAGACCAGACTTGTCTCGCAGTTATGCCGCGCTCGGCCTTTATTGTCGCACTTTGTCGCACGTGGTTGCGCGCTTATGCCTCAGCCGCTCGCCCAACCGGTGCCCAGCCGCGGCCTCTAAGCCATCACGAATGCATTGAGCTTGTTGCCGTCAGGAGTATGGAGATAGGCAGCATAAAACCCGCTCTCACCGCGCGGCCCCGGAGGGCCTTCGCACGTGCCGCCATGGGCGAGCGCGGTCGCATGGGGCCGGTCGACTTGCGCGTTGCCCTTCGCCTCGAGCGCGACCATCACGTCATTGTCAAAGGCGGCAGGCTCCCCGTTGTATGGCCTCATCAGCCCGCTTCCCGCCGCTCCGCTTGGCGTGCCCCAAGCAATCGTGCCATCCCGTTCATACCTGCACCCGGTGCCCATTTCTGCCGCCAGCGCATCATAGAGCGCTGCACCGCGCAGAAGATCGTTGGTTCCCAGGATTACCTAGCCGATCATGTCTTTCTCCATAGCTGCGAGCCGCAATGATTGGAACATAGAAGGAACAAAATTGCTTACAATGGCTCGCAAGCCGCCTCCAGCCATGCCAGATCCGCGCCTGCCAACTGCGGCGCAAGCAGAGACTTGGTTTTAGCATGGTAGGCGTTCCACCACTCGCGCTCGTGCGGCAGCAGCAGCGCGGGCTCCACCAGAGCGCGGTCGATCGGCACCCACGTCAGCGTCTCGAAGCCCATGAACATCGCTTCCGCACCGGGGATCGCGCGCTCTTCCACCAGCACAAGGTTTTCGATGCGAATGCCGTATTCGCCGGCCTTGTAGTAGCCCGGCTCGTTCGAGAGGATCATGCCCGGCAGCAGCGCTTGGCCGGTACCGGCCTGCCCGCCAGCCGACTTGGCAATGCGCTGCGGGCCTTCGTGGACGCTGAGGAAGCTGCCGACGCCGTGACCGGTGCCGTGAGCATAATCAAGGCCTGCCGCCCACAGGAACTGGCGCGCGAAGCTATCAAGCTGGCTGCCATTGGTACCTTCGGGGAACACGGCGAGCGCCAGCGCGATGTGGCCCTTGAGCACGCGGGTGAAGCGGTCCTTGACTTCGGCGGACGGCGCATCGGGACCGATCCAGACAGTGCGGGTGATGTCGGTCGTGCCATCAAGGTACTGGCCGCCTGAGTCGACGAGGTAGACGCTATTGGCTCCGATGGGCCGGTTGGTACGCTCGTCCACCTTGTAGTGCGGGCTCGCGCCGTTCGGGCCAGCGGCGGAGATCGTATCGAACGACAGGTCGCGCAGGAGGTGGGTCTTCTCGCGTTCGATGCGCAGCGCGGCAGCGGCGGAAAGCTCGGTCTGATCGCCCTTGGCAGCCGCATTCGAGAGCCAGTGGAGGAAGCGCGAAACCGCCGCGCCATCGCGCGCCTGCGCCGCGCGGTGGCCGGACTGTTCGACCGGGTTCTTGCGCGCCTTGGGTAGCACAGTGGGATCAGTGACCGAGATCGGCACCGCACCCGCCGCTTCCAGCGCGCCATAGATCGCGGCGACCGCGCGTTCGGGGTCGACCGCAACCTTCTTGCCAGCAAGATCACCGAGCGCGCCGGTGAAGGCCGCACGATCATGCACGCGCACCGCATTGCCAAGGTGTTGTGCAAGCTCGGGCGTGACCTTTTCAGGCGCGATGTAGAGATCTGCAGTGCCGTCTGCATGGGCAAGCACAAAGCAAAGCGCGACAGGCGTGCAATCTACGTCACTGCCACGAATGTTGAGCAGCCACGCTACCGAATCGAGCGCAGATATGACCGCCGCGTCGAGCCCCTTGGCGGCAAGCCAAGCAGCGACTTCGGCGCGCTTTTCGTGGGCGGATGCACCGGCGTATTCATCCGCGTGGACGAGTGCGGGAGCGCTGGAGGGTGCGGGGCGGTCTTGCCAGATCGCGTCGATGGGGTTTGCCGCAACGGGAACAAGCGCAGCGTCCTTGCGCTTCAGCACAGCGGTAACGCTATCCGCCCAGCTCTTGCCATGGAGCCATGCGTCATAACCGATGCGCGCACCCTCGGGGGCATGTTCGCCGAGCCATGCAGCGATCGGGGTCTGCGGCACCGACTGGTAGCTGTAGAGCCGTCCATCAACCTGTTCGCGCACTTGCAGCGTGTAGCGCCCGTCGACGAAGATCGCGGCTTCGTCCTTCAGCACAACGGCGCTGCCCGCCGAACCGCCAAAGCCTGTCAGCCACGCGAGGCGCTGGGCATAGGCGCCGACATATTCGCTCATGTGCTCATCTGAGATGGGGATCACGAAGCCGTCGAGACCATCCCGCGCGAGCTGCTTGCGGAGCGCATCGAGCCGGGCTTCATGGGTATTCATCAACATGGGCTTTGTCCTGAAGTCGATAACCCGCCTTGCGGGACCATGGCCTGCACCATAGAGGCGGGGGATGACGGAAACCACCCCTGCTGCACCCCCCAAGTCACCGGCGGTCGCAGCCAAGCAGCCCCATTCCTTCACGCACCATGGCGTGACAATCGACGATCCGTATCACTGGCTGCGCGATCCCGGCTATCCGGAAGTAACCGACCCGGCGATCCTTGGCCATCTTCAAGCCGAGAACGCATGGTTCGAGGCACGGATGAAGCCCTGCGAACCCTTGATCGAGACGCTGGTCAGCGAGATGCGCGGACGGATCAAGGAGGCGGATAAGTCGGTGCCGCAGAGGGACGGGGACTGGCTCTACTGGATCGAATACGAGGAAGGCGCGGAGTACAAGAAGTGGTGGCGCCGGCCCGTCTCGGGCGGTTCTGACGAACTGATCCTTGACGAAGTGGCGCTGGCCGAGGGCCTGGAATACTTCCGGCTCGGCGCGATCTCGGTCTCGAACAATGGGCGCATGCTGGCGTGGTCGGTCGATGACAGCGGCTCGGAACGCTTCACCGTACGGATCAAGGTTATCGCGAGCGGCGAAGTGCTGCCCGATGTGATCCCGGAGACCGATTCCTCGCTGATCTGGGCCGCCGGAGACACCGCGCTGGTCTACAGCCATCTCAACGCGCAGTGGCGCACCGACAACGCGCGGCTGCACTGGCTGGGGAAACCGGTCAGCGAAGACATCGAACTGTTCCACGAGGACGACGAGGGCTTCCGCGTTTCGGCAGGGCTTTCGGCCAATGACGAATGGCTGGTGATCTCGTCCGGCGACCACGAGACGAGCGAGATTCACCTGATCCCCGCCGCCGCGCCGCTCACGCCGCCGCTGCTGGTGCGCGCGCGGCAAGTGGGCGTGGAGTACGATGTGGACCTCCATGGCGAGACGCTGTTCATCCACACCAACGACACCCACGAAAACTTCCGCCTCGCCACCGCGCCGCTCAGCTGCCCGGACGCGTGGACGACGCTGATCGAAGGCTCCGAGGATTTCTACCTCACTGGCTTCGACTTGTTCCGCGATTTCTACGTGACCGAGGGCCGGGTGCGCGGACTCGACCGGATCGAGGTGCGCTACTACGACGACCCGGCGCGGATCGAGCCAATCGCGTTTCCCGAGGCGAGCTATGAGGCAAGCCTTGGCGACAATCCCGAATGGGCGATGCAGACCTTGCGGGTTTCCTATGAATCGATGGTCAGCCCCGCTTCGGTCTATGACTATCACATTGCCGACCGGCGGCTTGAACGGCTCAAGACGCAGGAAATCCCGTCCGGATACAACGCTGCGCGCTATGCTACTGAGCGGCTGGAGATCGCGGCGCGTGACGGGACCCTGGTCCCGGTTTCAGTCGTCTACCGGCGGGACCGTACAGCAGGCGGCCCGCTCTATCTCTATGGCTACGGCGCTTATGGCATTGCCATCGGGCCGGGTTTTTCCACCGCACGGCTGAGCCTTCTCGATCGCGGGATGGCCTTTGCCATCGCGCATATCCGCGGCGGCGATGATCTGGGCCGCGCATGGTACAAGGCGGGCAAGCTGGAGAGCCGCACCAACACCTTCAACGATTTCGTGGACGTGGCGGAAGGGCTGATCGCGTGCGGGCTGACGGCAGCGGGCCGGATCGCCATTGCGGGCGGATCGGCAGGCGGCGAGTTGATCGGCGCGGTGATCAATTCAAACGCGGAGCTGTTCGGCGCAGCAGCAGCGCACGTGCCGTTTGTCGATGTGCTGGCCACGATGCTTGATGCCGAATTGCCGCTGACCCCCGGCGAATGGCCCGAATGGGGCAATCCGATCGAGGACAAGGCGGCGTTCGATTTGATCCGCTCCTATTCGCCCTACGATCAGGTGAAGCCCCAGGCCTATCCCCCGCTGCTGGTGACCGCCGGGCTCAACGATCCGCGCGTGACGTACTGGGAGCCGGCAAAGTGGGTTGCAAAGCTGCGCGAGCTGAAAACCGACAATAACGAACTGATGTTCAAGACAAATATGGGCGCTGGGCATGGTGGCAAGTCCGGCCGGTTCGAGGGCCTCAGGGAAACCGCGGAGGAGTTTGCGTTTATCCTGTGGCAGCTGGGCGTTTCAGGGTGAGCAAGCGCCACGCCCTGACTTTCACCGCGAACGCCGGGAACATCGACGTGCTTGGTCATGTGAACAATGCGGTGTGGGTGCAGTGGATGGAAGCGATTGCCACCGCGCACTGGGAAACGGTGGCGAGCGCGGCGCAGCAGGCAGCCTTTTTTTGGGTCGTGACGCGCCACGAGATCGATTATCGCGGCAATATCCGCGAGGGCGAGAGCGTGACCGCCGAGACCTTCGTCCCCGATGCCCCGCGCGGCGCGCGCTTTGACCGGCGGGTGGATTTCCGCAACAGCGTGGGCAAGGTGATCGTCAGCGCGCGCACGCAATGGGTGCTAATTGAGCAGGCGAGCGGGCGCATCCAGCGGGTTCCGGCAGAAATGGCCGCGCTGTTCCAAGAAGCGGATTAAGCGGTCCGCTCCTACAGTTCCGGATTGAAGCGGGTCAGCCGCTTGCGCATCGTGCGGTTTCGGCCGAGGCGCTTGGCAGCATAGAGTTGGCGGTCGCAGTGGCTGTAGAGTGCCGCAAACTCTACATCGAGCGTGCCGGACAGGTCATGTTCGACCAGTCCCATGCTCGCGGTCACCAGATGGCCGAGGCCCGGTACGGCGGTGGCGCTTCGCGTGCTGAGCGCACTACGGCAGCGTTCGGCGCCGTCTGCGGCATTGGTCCCGCGCAGGAGCAGCAGGAACTCCTCGCCGCCCATACGGATCGCGCAGGATACGCCGTCTTCCTCAAGCGCCTCTGCCACGGCCTTGAGCACCCGATCCCCCACCGAATGGCCGTTCCGGTCATTGATCCGCTTGAAGTGATCGGGATCGATCACCGCCATCGTCCGGAAGCCAAGATGGAACAGATCGTTGCAGCGCCGTTCAATGGCGTGCCGGTCCAACAGCCCAGTCAAGGCATCGCGCCCAGCCTCGCCTTCCAGCGCGTTCGCACGCGCGGTCGCGAGATCGCGTTCGCGGCGCAGATCAAGGAAGCGGATGACGGTGCCCAGCTCATTGCCCGGCACGTCGCAAGGCCAGCGCAAATTGGAACAGCACCACCGATTCGGTGGGGCGGGCACCGGGCAGCAGATAGCTGCCGATGCGGCAGACCCCGATCATCAGCGTTGGCGCCCAGCCGATCATGCGGAACAGTGCGAGCTTGCTGCCCTGCTGCCAGCCATTGGCAAGGCTCAGAACAATCAGGCAGATCGCCAACGAGATCGCGCCATAGATGCCAAGCGCGCTCCACGGCCGCAGTGCCTCGATCGGCAGCGCGGTGAACACCCTGCCAGCCATGACCATCGCAGCGCGGCCGATCAGCGAGCGGGGTGAAAGAGCTTCAAGTTCAAGGAAAGTGACCACAAACATCAGGCCCGAGGCGGCAACCGCGCCGACGCAGAGACTGCCCACCGCAATCTCAGTCGCAGCATCGAGGTTCATCACGATGTGAATGAAGCCGGTGCCGATCACGGTCTGCACTAGCAGGAGGCCGACTATCACGATTGCCACAACACGAACTGGCGGCGCAGCACCGCATAGAACCCGAAATTGAGCAGCAGAGGCACGATCAATATGCCGCCGATCGCCGCCATGGTGACAATCGTGCCGATGGACCAGCCGGTTCCTTCCGGTGCGCTGTAGAGCCTTGCCTCGCTGGCCATGGTCTTGTTCCATGGCTTGTCAATCCGCGCCGCCACAAGCCACGGCGAGGCGGGGATTTGCGGGAGCGCGAGCACCATCATCGGGTTGGCAACCAGATGGCGCGCAGTCCCGGCGGCGTGACGCTGGGAGCGCGTGGCACCAGCAGTATCGGTTACCGTGATCGTGATCGCAGCAAAGGGGGAAGCGCAGGAACAGGCTGTGCGCACCGATATCATAACCCGAGGCTGAACAGACCCAACGCTGCGGCACGTGCGCCAGATCGGCATAACTTGCTCGCGCACTGGCGACTGCGGGCACGGCGACGAGGCCAGATAACCCGGATGACCCAGATGACCCAGATGACCCAGATGACATCGCCACCAGCCCCAGCGGCACAACCTTGCGCCAATTCCGGTCTATAGTGGCGAGACTTAGCGCAAGGAGGCTTATGGGGCGTTAACTGCGCAGGGGTACTGCAGCCCAATGGCGCAGGGCGTTTCGGTTTAGGCCAGTGCCTCGGCAACGGGCAAATGGGCGTATCCAAGCTCGCGCGCCACAGCTTCATAAGTCACCGCGCCGGCATGGACATTGAGCCCTGCCGCAAGGTGCGGATTGGCGGCAAGCGCGGCCTTCCAGCCGAGCTCGGCAATCTTCAGCGTGTGCGGAAGAGTTACGTTGTTCAGTGCATACGTGCTGGTGCGGGCAACGCCGCCGGGCATGTTGGCGACGCAGTAGTGCACGATGCCATCCACCAGATAAGTCGGCTCGGCGTGAGTGGTGGCGTGGCTGGTTTCGAAGCAGCCGCCCTGATCGATGGCCACGTCGACCAGCACCGCGCCGGGCTTCATCGTGGCAAGCATCGCGCGCGTGACAAGCTTGGGCGCAGCGGCACCTGGGATCAGCACCGCACCGATCACGAGATCGGCCTGCGCCACGCAATCGGCAAGATTGGCCTGATTGGAAAAGCGCGTCTTGGCCCGGCTTTCGAAGTGGGTGCCGAGCCGCTCCAGCACTTCGGGATCGCGGTCGAGAATGGTGACGTCAGCCCCGAGCCCTGCGGCCATCTGCGCGGCATTGAAGCCGACAACACCGCCGCCGATCACCGCAACCTTGCCCGGCAATACGCCTGGGACGCCGCCAAGCAGCACGCCGCGCCCGCCATGTGCCTTTTCGAGCGCGGTCGCCCCGGCCTGGATTGCCATGCGGCCCGCGACCTGGCTCATCGGTTTGAGCAGCGGGAGTTGGCCACCCGGGCCGGTGACGGTTTCATAGGCAATCGCGGTGACCCCGGACTTCACGAGATCGGCAGTCTGCTGCGGATCGGGCGCGAGATGGAGATAGGTAAACAGCACCTGGCCCTCGCGCAGCATGGCGCGCTCGGTGGCCTGCGGTTCCTTGACCTTCACCACCAGTTCGCAGCCTGCAAAGATTGCAGAAGCATCGACCTTGATCGTCGCGCCTGCCGCTTCGTAATCCCGGTCAGCCGCACCGATACCAAGCCCCGCCCCGGTTTCGACCCAGACATCATGTCCATGCGCGGCGAGTTCGCGGACGCTTTCGGGGGTAAGCCCTACGCGATATTCGTGGTTCTTGATTTCTCGGACGGTACCAACACGCATGGCAGGCTCCTGTGGCTCGTGGCTAAACGCAGGATACACGCGTTCGGGTGCACTGTTTTGCCGGATTGCAGGCTTGTCATGCCCGGATTTGGTGATATTTCTCGGATTTAGCCAGTTTTACGGGATATTCTCGCATGGACCGTGCCGACGCCGCGCTGGTTGACGCGCTTCAGCGCGACTCGTCGCGCCCGATTGCCGAACTGGCAGAGAGCATCGCGCTCTCGCCTTCGGCGTGCCACCGGCGCATTCGCGCGCTGGAGGCGCAGGGCGTGATCAGCGGCTATGCCGCACGCGTCGATCCGCGCCGGATCGGCCTTGCGGTCGAGGTCTTTGTCGAGATCACGCTCACCAGCCAGAGCCGCGAGGCGATGGACCGGTTCGAGCGCGCTGTGGGCGATTTCGGCGATATTCTGGAATGCCACCTCATGTCGGGCGGCGCGGACTATCTGCTGCGCGTGGCGGCGACCGATCTCGACCAATACGACCACATCCACCGTGATTGTCTGGCGCGGTTGCCAGGTGTCTCCTCGATGCGGTCCAGCTTTTCGCTGCGCCGGATCAAGCGGTTCGCAGGATATTCGTTGCCCGGAAAGCAGGGGCCTGGATAGCCTTGCGCCCGCGGCGCGGGGAAGCGGTCTGCGCGCTGTCGATCAGTGTGAGATCGGAACCCGGCTCATTCATGGCATAGCGTTCGCGCAGTTCTCGCTTGAACGCTTCGATCGCTTCTTCATCCGCAAGGTGTTCGAGCGTGAAGCGCCGCACTACGAGGTCGTCTGCGCTGTCGAGCACGGTGAGGAACCGGCCATTGATGGCCTCGGCCAGCCGCGAGATATCAAGCCCATCGGCAATCGACCAACGGTGCTTACCCCAGCTGACAATGCGGCGACCGCAGTGGCGGCAGATGCTGAAGGTGGAGCCATCATCCTCGTGATGGCGCAGCGCAGTTGGGCGGTGTTCGCGTGTGAACCAGCACTGGGTCAGAGCTACGTAGGGCACGCCTTAACCTCCAGCACGGAAATCTGGGAGACCAGAAAACCGGTAAATCGGGATGACCGGCAGCAGCGCGGATGGGGCAAGGTCGTCCGCTGCCGATCTTGGTGTTTGAACGGTAAAAATGCGGGAAGGTTAAGGGTTGGGCAAGGGTCGGCAACGCGCCTTCAAAGCGGATTGCCGTCCTTGTCGCGGTAGATATCGCGCCGTCCAACATGGTTGGCGGGGCCGACAAAGCCGTCCGCTTCCATCCGTTCGATCCATTTGGAGGCTGTGTTGTAGCCTACGCCCATTTGGCGCTGGACCCAGCTGGCGGAGGCCTTCTGGCTTTCGAACACCAGCTGGCAGACCTGGCGGTACTTGCGCTCTTCCGGATTGTCGGAGGCGGTCGCGTCCAGATCGTCGAAGCCGAAGCCGCCGTCCTCAGGCTCCTCAGTGACCGACTCGACGTAGTCCGGGCTGCCCTGCCCGCGCCAGTGATCAGCGACGCGCTCGACCTCCTCGTCGCTTACGAACGGGCCGTGGACGCGGGTGATCGCGCCGGTGCTGGGCTTGTAGAGCATGTCGCCCTTGCCGAGCAGCTGCTCTGCGCCCTGTTCGCCCAGGATCGTGCGGCTGTCGATGCGGCTGGTGACGGCGAAGCTGATGCGGGTCGGCAGGTTGGCCTTGATCACGCCGGTGATGACATCGACCGAGGGGCGCTGCGTCGCCATGATGAGGTGGATGCCTGCGGCGCGGCTCTTCTGGCTGAGCCGCTGGATCAGGACCTCGATCTCCTTGCCGACGGTGACCATGAGATCGGCGAGCTCGTCGACGATCACCACGATTTGCGGCAGGACCTGATAATCGAGCTGCTGATCCTCGAACAGTTCCTCGCCCGTATCAGGATCGAAGCCAACCTGGATGCGGCGGCCGAGCGGCTTGCCCTTGCTGGCGGCGGCGCGGACTTTCTCGTTGAAGCCCGAGATGTTGCGCACACCGACCGAGGACATCATCCGGTAGCGCCGCTCCATTTCCTCGACCGCCCACTTCAGCGCACGCACGGCCTTCGAAGGCTCGGTCACCACTGGGGAGAGGAGGTGAGGGATATCGTCGTAGGACTTGAGTTCGAGCACCTTGGGATCGACGAGGATCAGCCGGCACTGCTGCGGCGTCAGCCGGTAGAGCAGCGAAAGCAGGATGCAGTTGAGCCCCACCGACTTGCCCGAGCCGGTGGTGCCCGCAACCAGCAAGTGCGGCATGGTCGCGAGATCGGCGACGATCGGTTCGCCCGCGATATCCTTGCCGAGGATGATCGGCAGCATGCCCTTCGAATTCACGAACTTGTCGCAGGCGGCAAGTTCGTGGAACGAGACCATGTCGCGCACCGCATTGGGGAGCTCGATGCCCATGACGGTGCGGCCGGGGATCGAGGAGACGCGCGCCGAGATCGCGCTCATGTTGCGGGCGATATCGTCCGAAAGGCCGATGACGCGGCTGGCCTTGATGCCAGGCGCGGGTTCCAACTCATACATCGTGACGACAGGGCCGCTGCGCACGGCGGTGATCTCGCCCTTCACGTTGAAATCGTCGAGCACGTTCTCGAGCAGGCGCGCATTGCGTTCGAGTGCAAGCTTGTCGATCTTGGGGCCGGTCGAAACCGGCATGGGTTCCAATATGTCGAGCCCGGGCAGTTCGTACTGGTCGAACAGATCGCCCTGCCGTGCCTTTGCGCCGAGCTGCGCGGGCGTGGGCGGGCGGGAGGGATCGGTGATTTCGGTGGGCCGGCGATTGGAGGTCGGCGCGACCTGCACGGGCATGGCAGCGTCTTCATCGGCTTCCGCTTTGGCGCGTGGCTGGCGGTTTGGCAAAAGCGTGGCGGCGCGCGGCGGAGCCTCGCCATCGGCGGACCCCCTCAGGAATGCCGGGATGCGGGGCAGGCGGTGCCAATCGAACGCAAAGACCTGCGCGGTTACGACCAGTCCGGCGACGGCTGCCACGAAGGCTGCAACCCGCACGATCCAAACAGCACCATCGGGAAAGAGCTGCGCGACTCCGGTGATGGCAGCCGCGCCCAGCAATCCGCCCAGCCCACCCGCGCCTGCCGGCAGCGTGCCGCCTGGCGCGGTGATCATAAGCGCCAGCGCAGTGCCGAGCAGCCCCATGGCAAGCGAAAGCATGAGCGCGAGCCGCCACCAGACCGGCAGTGGGGAGAGATCCTCGTACTCATCCTCCTCGTCCTGATCGATGAGATCGCCAGCTGCATCCCACAACCGCCGCGCGAAGACATACAGCAGCGGGAGAAGCAAAACGGCAGGGAGGCCGAACAGCATGAGCGTGCGCTCTGCCGCCCAAGCCCCGGGCAGGCCCATCCAGTTTTCGACTGGGCTACCCGACGCGGTGCTGCCCGAGGGATCGGTCTGCGTATAGCTCGCAAGCGCCAGCCCCAGCGCGATCATCACTGCAAACAGCAAGGCCGCGCCGATCAGCTCTGCGCTGCGGCGGAAGCTGCGTCGCAGGATCGCACGCCAATCGGCGCTCTTTGCAGAACGCCGCCCGGCAGGGGGAACGAGTGCCCGAGATGCCATCAACTTATCCCTTCTCAGCCGCCTTCATGCGCCCGAAGAGGCCTTGCCGTCAAGAAACCAAAGGCGCGAAAACGCAAGGATTCCCGGCGAGTCGCTGCTCACGCCAGTCCGTCGATGGCCGCCCAGCCCCACACCGGAAGCCGCGCGGCGCGGGCCTGCGTCATCCCGCCCAGCGCGATCACGGGCAGCGGCGAGCGCTGCGCGAGGAACAGGAAACGCACTGGCCCCAGCACTGGCGCGCCGGGATGCGTGCGCGTGGGGAACACGGGCGAGAGCAGCACCGCCGAAGCCCGCGCGCGCACGGCCGCGCCGATCTCGGCCAGCGAATGCGCGGTGGCAAGGCGCAAACCAGGGGTGCAGCCAAGGGCTGCCGCCGCACCGTACTGTCCGTCCGCCCGCCCGCCGAGCCAGCTTCCTGCGGTAATGACCAGAAAGCCGCGGCGCTTGCATAGCTTGCGCAACACCTCGAACCGCGCGCGCCGTTCGCGCGGCGGCAAGTGATAGTGCCGAAACACCAGCGCACTGCCGCGCGGCATGCGCGCGATGGCGGATTCAAGGCAGTGATCGTTGCGCGCATCGCTGAGCAGGAGGACCCGCGGGACAGGATGACACCGGTGCATACGCTGCCTATAGCACCAGTCCATGACCGATCCAGAGGCCCCTCCGGCCATCACCACGCCGCTTGCCGCGATCCGGGCCCGCATTGCCCATGCCGTAGCCATCGCCCGCCGTCCGGCCGACGACATTGCGCTGGTTGCCGTGTCCAAGACGCGCGGCGTGGAGCAGATCGCGCCGCTGATCGCCGAAGGCCAGCGCGTGTTTGGCGAAAACCGGGT
>CANEVG010000011.1 GCA_947442095.1 Sphingomonadaceae bacterium | reverse complement strand
GTGTCGTTCTGGATCCCGGTGATCGGCCGCAAGGGCGGCGTCAATCACCGCAAATGGGGCCGTGTCTTCACGCGCGCCGTGATCATTACCGGGTGCTTTGCCTTGGGGATGAGCCTGCTCACCTTGCGCGATCCGATGGTCGTACATCCGCATCTGGTCGGCCAGTTCGATGCGGTGTTCCTGCGCGGCGTGTTTGGCTGGATGATGCTGCACAACGCGATCCTGACAATCACTCTGGGCTGGTATGGCTGGCTCGCGGTGCTCAACCGGCGTGACCTTTCGGCCAACCGCACCCCGCTCAACATCGGCCTGCAGTATAGTCTGATGGTTGCCGCGATCGTCTGCGCCTGGAAAGGGAGCCAGATCGGTCATCCGTTGATGACGGTTCTGATGGTGGGCGTTTCCGTGGTCGGTTTCGCCGCTGCGTCCACCAATCTGATGTTCATTTTCGCGCGCAAGCCTTCGCCGGTCAAATGGCAGAAGGAGCACGTCAAGTCGTTGGTTGGTACAGGAATTTCGGTCTATACGGCGTTCCTCGCGTTCGGTGCAGTGCGGCTCATGCCGTCATTGGCGCTGCATCCGGTCTTGTGGGCGGTGCCGCTTGTCATCGGGCTGACGATCATGATCTATCACATGATCCGCATCGACCAGAAGGCGGGCCTTGGCGTGTTCCAGCTCGTGCGGCGGCGCGGGCTCGCCGGTTCAGAGTGACAAGTCCAACTATGCCGGGTCAACGTGTTGTCGTCGTCGGTGCCGGCATGGGCGGGTTGGCCGCAGCGGCTGATCTGGCGCGGGCAGGGGCTGATGTCACCGTGTGCGAACGCGCCGCAGCATGCGGCGGCAAGATGCGTCAGGTCATGGCGGGCACCGACCCTGCAAAGTCTGCCGTGGATGGCGGTCCCACCGTGTTCACCATGCGCTGGATCTTTGATGGCCTGTTCGGCGATGCCGGCGAACGGGTGGAAGACCACCTCGGACTGATCCCTGCAGAAACACTCGCTCGCCATGCGTGGCGCCAGGGTGGCAGGCTCGATCTGTTCGCCGATATCGCACGCTCGGCCGATGCGATCGGAGAATTTGCCGGGGCTGCCGATGCCCGCGCTTATCGCACGTTCTGCGCGCGCAGCCGCGATATCTACCGCACCTTGGCGAAGCCCTTCATTGCCTCGGAACGGCCTTCGCCGCTCGATCTGGTGGCCCGAGTGGGGCTCCGGCAGATGCCCGACATGTGGCGCACCATGCCGATGCGGACCCTCTGGAGCGCGCTTGGCGATGATTTTCGCGATCCGCGCCTGCGCCAATTGTTTGGTCGCTACGCGACCTATGTCGGGTCATCGCCGTGGCTAGCTCCGGCCACCTTGATGCTGATCGCGCATGTCGAGCAGAACGGCGTGTGGCTGGTGGACGGCGGCATCCATCAGGTTGCGCGCGCGATCCAGCACTTGGCAGAGCGGCAGGGCGCCAAGTTTCGTTTCAACACGGAGATGCGGCATGTCATTGTCGAGCATGGCCGCGTTGCAGGGGTCATGCTCGCAAATGGAGAGCGGCTGGACGCGGATGCCGTGGTGTTCAACGGCGATATCTCGGCCTTGACCGATGAGATTCGGCCAGTTCCGGCCACAAAGCCGGAGGCGCGCTCGTTGTCAGCGGTCACATGGTGCCTTGCGGCCCGGACCGACGGGTTCGAACTGGCGCATCACAATGTGTTTTTCGCCGAAGACTATGCGCGTGAGTTCGATGCGATTTTTCGGCAGCGCCGCATCACCGAAGCGCCCACCGTCTATCTTTGCGCGCAGGACCGCGGCGAGGCGGGCACGTTCCAGCCCGGCTCGACCGAACGCTTGCTGGCGCTCATCAACGCGCCAGCCGATGGCGACAACGTGCCACTGGACGAGGCGGCCGTTGCCGATCTGTCTGCGCGCGCCTTTGGCCTGATGCAGGCCTGCGGGCTCAGGATCGAGGCGCATGGCGATCCGGTTGCCACGACGCCCAGCGGTTTCAATGCATTGTTTCCAGCGACCGGCGGTGCGCTCTATGGCCGGGCCAATCACGGCATGATGGGCAGCTTTGCCCGCGCAGGAGCGCGCGGCAAGGTGCCGGGGCTCTATCTGGCGGGCGGCAGTGTCCACCCGGGTCCCGGCATTCCGATGGCCACCATGTCGGGCCGCATTGCAGCCGCCCGCCTGCTGGCGGATTGGACTGGCGGCTCGACCCGGCACCGGGCGGTCGAGATCCCGATCAGCGGCGCATTTTAGAGCCGCAGAACGTTCCTCAGCCCGCTATGCTGAGCGATCAGGCAGGGTCAGTGCATTGAGCGAAGGCCTACCCAGAACCGTAGCCACTGCCCGGAAGAACGGCACTGGAGGCTTGCCAGAGAGAATGAGCAGCCGATCGGAAAGACTTGATTCTCCGGCGTAAAACCGTTCGATCAAGGCGCAATCCAGCCGATAGAATCTCTGCAGCACATAATAGCGCATATCAGGCGTCGTCGCGGCGAACAGCATCTTCGTCAGCATGCGGTAGAAACTGCCTTTGCGCCAATGCCGTGCAGCCCGTGCCTTGCTCCAGGCCGCAAGCGCGCTGCCCGAGACATCGCTTTGCTTGGCCAGATCAAGCGCAAAGGCAAGCGCCGAGGGGAACGAATAGCCGGTTAACGGATGCAGCAGTCCGGCCCGGACGCCGGCCAACGCGATGTCTGGCCGTTCGTGGCCCGCGCGGAAAGCCGCCCAGTCGCCGCGCCCCACCACTGGCAAGACCCCGCTCTCTTCGTTCAGCACTTCGGCCACCTGCCAGCCCGCAGCAACGCAGTACTCGTTGATCCGGCTGCGCAGCAGCGCAGCGTCCACCTCCGGTCCGTCGGCATAGTAGGTGTCTTCGACAAAGACTTCATTTGCGGAGAAGGGGAGGCAATAGACAAAGCGAAAGCCGTCGTGCTGCGCCACGGTGCCATCCATCACGATCGGGCGCTCCAGCCCGTGCGGTTTGGCGGTGCGGACCAATTGGCCGAGAAACTTTTGCCAGCCGCCGGCCATATGGGGAAGACCGGAAGTCCCCCGCGCGTCGATGATGGCTCCGGCCCTGATCGTGCGTCCATCATGCAGCGTGACGTGATTGGACGCGATCTCGACACACTGGCAGCCGCTGAGCACTGCCTCAGCGGGGAGCGCGCTGCGCACGGCCGCGTCCAGCCGTGCGCTTGTCATGCTGTGATACTGTGTGCGCAAGTGGCGCCGGCCTGCTGGAAAGCGCACTTCGTAGTCGCCCCATCGCGCTGCGATCAAAGGTTCCACCAAAGCAGCAGCGCCTTCCGGCAGATCGGTGGCAAAGAACGACCAGACATGATTTCCGCCCAGCCGGTCACCCCGTTCGACCACCGTCACGCGGAGCTCTGGCCGCAACTGGGCCAGCGCCAGCGCAATAAGGCCTCCTGCGAGCCCGCCGCCTAAAATGGCAATATCTGTGCCAACCTCATCCATGTCGTGAAATTCTTGCCATGACGTTCTGCCAATTTGATGGTTCTAAAGCCTGAACGGACTGGTCCCTCTTTCGGCCAAATGCCGCTTCCTTCGTACTGGTGCAGGTTCGCGCTCTGCCAAAAGAAAACCCCTGCGAGATCAGTGGGATCGCAGGGGTTCAAGGTACTCCGCGCGGGTTGCGCGCGCGGGGGTGTTGCTTAAGGCGTCTTGGTTGCAGCGGCTGAGGGCACAGCGGCTGCCGGTGCGGCGGCCGCGGTGACCATCGGTCCCGTGGGGCGCAGCGCCGGATAGTCCTTGACCATAGAGACACCGTTCAGCGGCTTGTTGATGCCGCGGTGGCAGGTGGCGCAGTTGACCTTCAGCGGATCCCCCATCGGCCCGAGGCGATGTTTCGGGAATACGCTCTTCAGCGGGGTGATGTAGTTGCCATTGACATCCTTGACCATTTGGATGCCGTACCAGGCAAGCGGGCGCTTGGGGGTGCTGACATTCCATGACTGCAGCGAATCTGCGTTGTGGCAGAACGTGCAGTTCACGCCGAGCGCGCTCGAAGTGTGCATCATCAGCCCGTAGACGCTTTCCGCTTCCATGACCGAAGCCTTGTTGGCAGCGGAGGGATGGCTCCCCTTCGAGTTTACGCGGGCAGCCGGCGCTGAAGGATCAATCAGATACTTGGCCATGCCGGTGGTCGGCAGCGAGGCATAGGCCACGCTGTCCACCGGGTTGTTCTGGTTAAACCGGTTGCCAATGATGGTGTTCGGATTGCCAGCAGCCGGCAGTGCCCAGTTTGCGGCTGGCACGGCTTGACCACGGTGGCAGGTGTAGCAGGTCACACCGGTCTGCTTCACATGGCTTTTCCAGCTGGTGTTGATGCCCCGCGTCATCTGCAACATCCGACGGGCCACCACTTTGGTGTAGACCTCGTCCGAGGCCATGTTCGCCGGGTTGTGGCAATAGTTGCAGCCTTGCTCAGGTGCGATCCACTGCGTGATCGCGGCCATTGTGTAGCTGAACTCGTCTTCCGAGATGTCCCCCAGAACCTGAACATTCTGGTAGGCTTCGCGGGCTGGCTTGCCGCCAGGCTTTGGCGGATCGTAAGGCGGGGGCGGTACGACATGGACCGGATCGAGCGTCTTCTTGGCCGAAGCCACGTTGATCTGGTCCATACCGGTACCCCGGTAGCCGTATTGTTCGGCGGATTTGGTCCCCAACTGGCAGGCGCTCAGCAGCGCCGCACCAGCCAGGACCGCGCCTAGGCGCAGAATGGAGGTTCTCATTGTCCCTTGCTCCCCAAAGCCGGATCAACGACCCCTGTGTCGGGGTAAGCCGGCGCATAGTGGTGCTCCTGCGCCCACAGATACCAGTTGTCGACAACGGTGCCCGTGAGAAGGATCCCGATACCACCGGTCAGGGTGGTCAGCACAGCAAACCACCAGGCCCAGCGGTGAATCGATTCCATCGTGGCGTTGAAGCCCATCGTCCAGCGCCAGAACAGTGCAGCGCGTTCAGATGCGGTACCGCGATCGGTGATCTGTTCGATCTCGCGCTCGCCGCCATACCGGCCCACTGCCAAGATCGTGGCTCCGTGCATGGCAAACAGAAGTGTTGAGCCGTACAGGAATACGATCGAAAGCGCATGGAACGGATTGTAGAAGAGATTGCCATACCGGATCGAAAACGCAGCCGTCCAATCGAGATGCGGAAAGATGCCAAACGGAACCGCTTCCGACCAGCTGCCCATGAAGGCGGGGCGGATGAAGCCCAGCACGAGGAACAGCCAGATCGCTGAGAGGAATGCCCAGGCGACGTGCTTGCCCATGCCCAAGGCCGAAGCTCTGCGATACGTCCTGATTGTCCAGAGCAGCACCGAAGCGGTCAGGAAAGCGCCGGCCATGATCCACCAGCCGCCTTGTGCCAGCGGTACGAAGGGCGAGAACCCCCACTGCGGGCCCGGTGGCTCGAGCGAGAGCCAGGGCAGCATGCGGGCGAACTGGATCGGATCCCAGTTCACCGAGGCCATCATGTTGAGGCCGATGATCTCGAACGCGACCAGCCCGAAGACGATCGAGGCAAGCCCTGACCATCCAAGATAGACCGGGCCGAGCTGGGCTTGTCCGAACCTGCCGAACAAGTGGTTGAAAGCAGTTGCAGGAATGCGCGGATCACTGCCAGGCTTCATCGGTATGCCCATTTCGGGGGCATGCGAGAGTTGCACCTGGGTGAAGATATTCTGATAGCGGGCCATCGCTTAGTCCTCCTTCACGACCAGATCGGCAGATTGAGCCACCAGTTCCACCATTCTGGCCATCCCTTGGTCCACAGTGGACCGCTGATGACGATGCAGATCGCGCTCCAAAAACCGGCGTTCAAGGCGAGCAGCAGGCCGAGGCGGTGGATGCCCAGGGTGCCGATCGAGTAGCCGATCAGATCGCGGAAGAAGGTGTCCTCGTATTCCGGCGTCTTGACGGTTCCGCCTTTTTCCGGGTTCACCGCCGAGAGAACCAGCGCGCCATGCAATGCGAGCGCGAGGGTGGTGGTGAAGAAGAACGACACCGCCAGCATGTGCGCCGGATTGTAGTGGAAGTGCAGGTACTGGTAGCCGGTGTTGGACACCCAATCGAGGTGGCTGAAAATTCCGTAAGGGAAGCCGAAATGCCAGGCGCCAAGCAGCACCGGGCGGATCACCACCAGTGTGACATAAGCAAAGATGGCAAAGCTGAAAGCTATGGGTACATGGTAACCCATGCCCAGCTTGCGACAGATTTCCACTTCGCGCAGCGCCCAAGATGAGAATGAGACGATCGCGCAAGCCGTGATGACCTGCCAGAAACCGCCTTCATTCAAAGGCGCCAGGGCCAGCCCATATTTTAGATCTGGTGGTGCGATTGAAATGAGCCACGGGTTCCATGTCGGACCCTGTGACGCACAGTAAAAGATCAAGGCTGTTCCGAGTGTGGCGAAGATCGCCGTGAGCACTCCGAAGAAACCGACATAAAACGGGCCGACCCAAAAATCGAAAAGGTCCCCGCCAATCAACGTGCCGCCACGCACGCGATATTTCCGCTCGAAACTGAGGAGCGCCATAGCTCTATCCTCCCCCGCCCAAGCCTGGCGGGCTTAAGTGATGTTTGATAAAAGGCTGGAGGCGGCAGGCCGATAAGGACTGCCGCCTCGCACTTTGCGATCGGTCAGGTGCCTTCCGCAGTGGCGGCGTTGTGGGTCACACCTTCGATGTGATGGCCATCGAGCCAGTTGTAGCGCGGCGTGCTGAGCAGAATGAAGTGAATGATGATTGCCAGCGTAAACAGGAACACTGCCATAGCCACCAGGGCTCGGCGCGGATCGACAATAAGCCAAATTCTCCACATGGTCTCTATCCTTGTGAAAGCGCCCAATTGGCGCAGGAGTTTGAATTTACGGGTTGGCCAATTGGCCGGGACGTCCCGCAGAAGTTAGTTCAGTTCAGAGCCAGGGGGCCCACATCCAAACAAGAATGTGTGCGACCACGGCGGTCCCGACGAAGCCCACGAAACCGGCAGCCCACAGCTTGTGGAACTCTTTGGCTTCTTCGGGCGTCAGATACGTCTGAACTCCAAGACGGTCATCGCTCATAGCAACATCTCCAGTATTAACGTGCAAGACGAGAGACGAACTGCGCCTCCCGATGGTATCCCCCCGGCCGAAACCGGAAGAATTGAGGTGCCCGCAATGCGGGGCATTTGGTGCGCGCCGGTCATGGCGCAGAGGCGCCAAGCAGCGCATCGGCCAGCCTTTCGGCAGTGACCGTGCTCTCGCCCTCGCGGCGTGCGGCTTGTTCGGCAGCATCGCGCAGGCGCTTGGCAAAGGAGATGCGGATCAGCACAGGCTGCGCCTCTACAAGCGCATCGAGCCGAGCCTTGGCTTCATCGTCCCACGGCAGCTCGCGATGGAGACGGGAAGGGGTTGCAGGCACCGCGTCGAGCTGGGTCGATAGCGGCAGAATGTGGAACAGCGCATCGAACAGCGCGTTGCACACTTCCTGGATGAGGTAGGTGGCGCCAGAATAGCCCATAAACGGCGTGCCGATGTGGCGGCGGATCGCCGCGCCGGGGAAGCTGGCGGGGATATAGATGCTGCGCGCGCCGCATTCGGCGAGGTACATCCGCTCGTTATAGCTGCCGAACACGAACATCGGTGCGCCGGCATGGATTGCGGCGCGGACCTCCTCGTTCTTCGGTTTCACCCCGGCACTGCGCGAGAACGCAAAGGCACAGGGCAGGCCCATGTCCTCCTCAAGGAAATTGCGGATGCCGCGCGCGTAAGTGTCGTTCGCGACGATGCCAAAGCTTGCGGTGCCGAAGAAGTCCTGCGTGACTGAGCGCCAGATGTCCCAGAGCGGCTTGATCGTGGTGTGCTTTTCACGCGCGATAAACGCCTGCGGATCAAGCCCGAGTGCCTCGCCCACCGCTTCAAGGAAGCGGGTTGTGGACGTGAGGCCGACCGGGGCTTGGAAATAGGGCCGTTCAAGCAGCTCGCAAAGATTGCGGCCGAACTCGCGGTAGAGGCAAATGTTGACCTCTGCGTCTGCCAGCCGGCGGATATCGGCAAGGTGGCAGCCTAGCGGGAACACCACGTTCACCTCTGCACCGATGCCTTCGATCAGGCGGCGGATCTCGGCAAGGTCCGAGGCCATGTTAAACATGCCGTAAGCCGGGCCGATGATGTTAACTTTGGGCTTTTCACCTTCTTTGCGCGCCTTGGGGGCGGGCATGGCCTTGGGGCCGAATTCGGTCCACAGCCAGCTCAGCGCACGGTCGGCCGATTGCCACTGGTCCTCGTCGATCGTGCGCGGCAGGAAGCGTTTGATGTTGGTGCCACCCGGCGTCACGCCGCCACCGATCATCTCGGCAATCGAACCGGTGACGACCACGGCTGGCAGATCGGGATCGAGTGTCTTCCACGCGCGGCGCATGGCCGCCTCGGTGCCGGTCTTGCCCAGCTCCTCCTCGCCAAGCCCGGTGACCACTATGGGCAGTTCGTGCGGCGGAAGGCCGTCGGTATAGTGGAGGACGGACGTGACGGGCAGATTTTCGCAGCCCACCGGGCCATCGATGATCACCTGCAGGCCCTTGACCGCAGTGAACACGTAGACCGCGCCCCAATATCCGCCTGCGCGATCATGGTCGAGAATGAGGGTCATGAGCCCACAGCCTCCGCCGCCTTGCGCGCGGCTTCGTTGAGCGCGGCGTACTTTTTCTTGAAGCTGGGCCTGTCCTGTGGGGTATCTTCCCAGATGCCAGTGGTGTGACCGCTGCCCACGCCTTCGAAGAAGGCTGACATCCGGCTCATCCGTTCCTTGCCGCCGATCGCCGCGTTGACCACCATGGCGAGGCTACCGGCACCAGCTGGACCCATCAGCGGGCGGGCCGAGATGAGATTGGTGAAGTAGAGTGACGGGATCGCCAACTGCTTGGCATGCTGCACCACCGGGGTCGTGCCGATCGCCAGATCCGGGCGGAACTCATTGACCGCGGCTATATCCTGTTCGAGGCTGGCTCGATACTGCACGCGCACGCCGCGGGCCTGGAGCCAGTCACGATCAGGATCAGACCAGACGGTGCGGGGGCAGGCGGTGCCGACATAGGGCACATCCGCGCCGCTTTCGATGAGCAGGCGCGCGACCAGCAGTTCCGAACCTTCATAGCCCGAAACGGTGATCCGGCCCTTGATCGGCCGCGCGGCGAGCGCAGCCGTGATTGCGGGCAGAATGCGGTTTTGCGCAGCAGCGACTGCATCGGCGCTGATCCCGCAGGCATTGCCGATTGCGGCGAGCCAGGCGGCAGTGCCATCGCGGCCCACCGGAGCAGAGCCGACAACCGTGCGGCCGGCCGCTTCGAACTCGCGCACACTGGCCGTGTAAAAGGGATGGATTGCCGCGACGGCTGCGCAATCGAGCGCAGCATAAAGCTCGCGCCATTCGCGAGTGGGTACGACCGGCCCGGCAGCAAGGCCCATTGGTTCCAGCATCTGGGCAATGCCCATCGGATCGACCGGGAACATTTCGCCAAGCAGCGTGATGGTTGGCTTGTCGGACCGGGATTGCGGAGCGCTCACCGGGCCTGCTTCAACCTCGCTGCGGGCATAGGCGAGCATTGCACCGGCAAGCACATCCTTGGCTTCGGCGTGCGTCGGAATTCCGAAGCCTGGCACATCGATACCGATGATGCGCACACCGTTTACTTCCTTGCCCAGCAGCCGTAGCGGTACACCGCTGGCCGTGGGCACGCACAGGTTGGTCACCACGATCGCATCGTAGAGTTCAGGATCGGCAAGACCCTCGACCGCTTCCTTGATGTCTTCGAATAGCTTGCCGGTGACGAGCGATTCCGAATTGAACGGCACGTAGCCGACCGTGCGCCGCGCGCCGTAGAAGTGCGAGGTGAAGGTGAGGCCATAGACGCAGCACGCCGAGCCTGAGAGCACACTCGCGGTGCGCCGCATTCTGAGGCCAACGCGCAAGGAACCGAAGGCCGGGCACATCGATTGCGGCTGATCGTGGGGTCCGAGCGGATAGTCAGCGGCATAGCGATCCAGGACGTCGCTCTTGCCGGCAGCGCGCGCAGCTTCCTTCATCCGATCAGCGCCGCCATGGCAGCCGCCGCCTTCACCCGCCGGGACGAGCGCGTCCGGGGTTGCATCGATTCGATCGGGGGCAGGGCGGGCGTCAGATGTCATCGTAGATAACCTCCAGCGAAGCCTTCTGGACGAATTCGCCGCCGCGCATGTCGGCCTGGGTGGCGGGCATGAGCGTCACGCTGCCGCCGGTTTCCTCGGGCGAGAACAGGCCAAGCAGGCCGTCCTGATCAAGCGGGGCAGGGCGGCGCGGCGGCGCGGTTGCCACATTGCTCGCCAGTTCCTCAAACAGGCCGCCCCATTGCGTGTCGGGCCGGCCGATGATCTGATAGTTGGCTGATTTGCGACGAATGTCTTCGTCCGCTGGGATCGCGCAGAGCACCGGAATATCGACTGCAGCGGCAAACGCCGCAGCCTCGCCCGTGCCATCGTCCTTGTTGACGATCATGCCCGCCACGCCGACATTGCCGCCCATCGAGCGGAAGTATTCAACCGCCTTGCAGACGTTGTTCGCCACATACAGCGATTGCAGGTCGTTCGAGCCGACCACGATCACCTTCTGACACATGTCCCGCGCGATCGGCAGGCCAAAGCCGCCGCAGACCACATCGCCTAGGAAATCAAGCAGCACAAAATCGAAGCCCCATTCGTGGAAGCCCAGCTTTTCAAGCAGTTCAAACCCGTGAATGATGCCGCGTCCGCCGCAGCCGCGGCCGACTTCGGGGCCGCCAAGCTCCATCGCGAAGACGCCGTCACGCTGGAAGCAGACGTCCTCGATCTTCACTTCCTCACCGGCCAGCTTCTTGCGGGCGGAAGTCTCGATGATCGTCGGGCAGCTCTTGCCGCCGAACAGCAGCGAGGTGGTGTCGGACTTGGGATCGCAGCCGATCAGCAGTACCCGCTTGCCTTGCTGCGCCATCATGTAGCTGAGGTTGGAAAGCGCAAAGCTCTTGCCCGAGCCGCCCTTGCCATAAATCGCGATGATCTGGGTTTCCTTGGTGACCTCGCTCGTTGACACCGGATCGGG
This sequence comes from Sphingomonadaceae bacterium, assembly GCA_947442095.1. Lineage (GTDB taxonomy): Bacteria > Pseudomonadota > Alphaproteobacteria > Sphingomonadales > Sphingomonadaceae > Novosphingobium. The sequence continues at coordinate 10,294 of CANEVG010000011.1, read as the reverse complement.
TTCAATCGCCGCTTCATCACGCAGGGCCTGAACGTGGTCAGGGGTCGCCAATAGTGTCATGCGCAGTCGCTCCAATCGAGAACCATCTTGAGGCAGTCGCGGTCAGAAAAGGCCGCGGGATAGGCATCCCCGGCTTCGCTGGCAGGGCGCACATCGGTCACCAGGCCCGAAAGATCGAGCTTGCCGGACTGGATCAGATCGCGGGTCCTGCCAAGGTCATGAGGCCCCCATTCTGCCGCGACGCGGATCCGCGCCTCGGCCCGGAAAGCCACCGGAAAAGCAAAGTTCAGCCGGTCAGAATAGAAACCGGCCAGATTGATCTCGCCGCCACGAGCTAGGCGCGAGAGTAGCGAGTCGAGAATGTTCGAATCGCCGCTCGCATCACAGATCGAGCGGTAGTCGCGGCGATCATCGTTCTCCGGGTTCAACACCGTGTAGCCCAGGGCACCAGCGGTGCGGCGGGGATCGGTTTCCCAGACGGTGGGGGCCGGGGCGCCCAGCGCCATGGCAATGCGCGCCAGCAGGCGGCCGAGCACGCCGTGGCCGATAATGAGATCGGGCAGCGCGCCGCCATCAAGGGCATGAAGCGCCGTGGCGGCAAGGGCGAACAGCACGCCGTCTGCCTTGAGCGACTCGTCGATAGCGAGGGCGCGGGCCGAAGGAAGAACCACCCGTCGGGCCGAGCCGCCGAACAGACCTCGGGCATCGCGAAAGCAGCTGGAGCCCGGCACGAACACCCAATCACCGATCCGGTCCTGCGCGTCATGGCCTGCATCGATCACCTGACCGACCGATTCGTAGCCAGGCACAAGCGGATAACCCATGCCCGGAAACATTGGCATTTTGCCGGTCCACAGTAGCTTTTCGGTGCCGGTGCTGATCCCGCTCCAGCGGACATCAACAACCACATCAGCGTCGGCGGGCGCATTGAGCACCAGGGAGCGGAGCGAGAGTTGCTCCGGAGCCTCCATGATGAGTGCAAGTGCTTCCACGACCGCGATTCCCCTTTGCCCGAGTCCCCGGCTGCCTGCCGCATGGTCCTAGGGTCTTGTCGAGTGTCAGTCTACATTGTCATTAAAGAGTGTCAACCCAGCGCTACACTTTAGTGCGAGATGCTCGTGCGGCAGGCTGTGTAAAGGTGTCGACAGGCCGTTCACGCGCGGGCGACAATCGCCCCGCAAACGAGTGGCAAATGGGTCGGTATTGCCCGCCAGCTAGTAAAACCGGCGCTGCGCAGCATGGCGCCCAGTTCCGCCGGGCGGCGCGGGCGGCCCGAACCCATGGCCCAGAGGTACAGGCCGAAATAGGCGTCACCCATGGCCTTGCCGCCGGGTGCCCCGGCCATCGGTTCGCCGATCAGCAGGGTTCCTCCTGGTGCGAGGGCTGCGCGAACCGCGCGCAGCAGCCGCAGAGCCGGTTCATCGTCGTGGTCGTGAAGAATGCGCACGAGTGTGATGAGGTCATGCCCCTGCGGCAGTGGATCATGCAGGAAGCTGCCTTTGTGCAGCGTGAGCCGCGGGCCGATCAGCGCGTCACGGTTCAATCGGGCTTCGGCGCCCGCGACGACATCGGGCAAGTCGAACAGGCCGAGTCGCAAGCTCGGCGCTGCCGTTCCCACTGCGCTCACAAACGCGCCGGTGCCGCCGCCAACATCGAGCAGCGCCTGATGTTTCCCGAAGCGGTAGGCGCTGATCAACTGCTCGCTGATCATGGCCTGCGATGCAGCCATCAGCGCTGAATAGGCCGTAGCCGCAGAAGCGTTGGTTTCCTCGCTCTCGTCCAGCCGGCCTGGCGGCACTCCACCGGTGGCGCTGGCCCGGGCATAGGTCCAGAAGTCTGACAGCGCGGTCGGAGTTTGCCGGTCGGACCGCAGCAGCCCTACTGGATCGGCGAGATCGGCATAGAGCAGCGCGTGATGGCGGACCATGGCCAGCGCGCCCGGGTTGCCCAGGAGCGCCGCGCCTTCGCTGCCCAGCATCCATGTCGCCGGACCCACGGCTTCGGCAAGCCCGAGGGAAGCTGCGGCGCGCAGCAAGCGCTCTGCTGCAGCTTCGCCCATCCGGGCCTCCCGGGCTACGTCGGCCGTCGTCCATGCGCCCCGTGCAAGCAGATCCAGCAGTCCCACCTCGACGCAGGCAGCCAGAACCTGCGAATAGGCAAATCCCGCGACCAGATTGAAGACCCGCTCTGCTCGTGCCCGGGTGATCGGCCTAATAAGCGGGAAAGCCGCTGCGCGTTGCTGGAAGCGCGGGCTTGAAAAGAGCCGGTTGCGCCAAGTTACGAATCGCATGCGCAAGCTGGTCAAACGGGCGGAGTCGCTTTTGGTGGACATAGTCATATGTCAATTCTATTGGACATTTGCGCTGGTTGCGTCAATCATCGCGTCAGTCGGGAAAACTGGAGCGCCACCATCTTTCTCCGGCCCGAGGAGATCGATCCATGCCGCCCCATCCTGATCACGAGACGTCAATCCAAGGGGATGGTGCGATCCGTGTGAGCCAGGCCGGTGATGGTGCCACTGATCTGCGCCAGTCAGACAAACTGGAAGAATGGGGCCCGCTTTGGAAGAGCCTGGCCCGGATCGGGGGCGCCCTTCCAGCAGCGGATCCTGTGGAGGCAGACCCATGGGCGCTGCTCAAGCCGGATGAACGTCCCTCGGCCAGACGTGGCCCGGATGGCAAGCTGATACCGTCAGAGGCGAATGGCTACGGGGCAGCTCACCCTCGTTTTGATGCTCCGGTGCCACCGGGAGGCTACAGCTGGTGGTACATCGATGCGCTCAGCGATGACGGGCGCCATGGACTGACCTTGATCGCGTTCCTAGGCAGCGTCTTTTCACCCTATTTCAAACGTTCGGGACGCGCCAGCCCGCTCGATCATGCTGCTCTCAATGTCGTGCTTTATGGGCCCAAAGCGCGATGGACGATGACCGAGCGTCCACAGCATGTCGTCCGTCCCGAGGCCAGCCAGCTTGGCATCGGGCCAAGCTCCGTTCGCTGGGTGGGCGATTGTCTGGTGATCGACATTGAGGAACACGACAAGCGCATTGGGGTCCCATGGCAGCGCCGCGTTGCAGGGCAGGTCCGCCTCTGGCCCGAGGTGCTCAATGATAAACCGTTCTCGCTCGACCCCGCCGGCCACCATATGTGGCACTGCATTGCCCCGCGTGCGCGGATCGAGGTCGAGATGCGCGAACCTGCGCTGAGCTGGAAGGGGAGCGCCTACCTCGATTCAAATCGCGGCAACGAATCGCTCGAAGAAGGCTTTCGTGTCTGGCATTGGTCCCGCGCGCACCTTGGCCGTGATGTCGCGGTTTTCTACGAGGGGCGCCGCCGCGATGGCTCCACCTTCGCCAGTGCGCTGCGCTTTGATGCCGCTGGGGTCCCGCATGAAGCGGAGTTGCCGCCGGTCGCGCCTCTGCCGGATACCTATTGGCAACTGGAGCGTCGGACCCGAGCGGACCGCGGTTTCGCTACGGTCAGGCGGACCTGGGAGGATGTGCCGTTCTACACTCGGTCAACCGTCCACGCGCGGATCTATGGCGAAAAGGTTGTGGCAATGCAGGAATCTCTGTCGTTGGACAGGTTCTGCTCACCCATTGTCCAGATGATGCTGCCCTTCCGCATGCCCCGGGCTCGTCGTTGAATCGGACGCTGGTTTTGTCGCAGCCTGCTTTGCCGCCTTGTCGCGCGCAATCTCACGGTTGATCGAGATCAGTTGCCAAAAGCCAAATCCCAAAGCGATTCCGGCGAAAACGACGATCTCAATCCACCCGAAGTTCTGTCCCATGGCCGTCTCCCTCTTGCGCGCTGACCGGCGTGAAGTCCCTAATCGCTCCGGCGACAATGTCCGGGCGCTCTTCGTGTGCGAGATGGCCAAGTCCTGCAAGCAGGGTCAGGATCGATTGCGGCAATAGCTTGTGGGCCTGTTCGACGGCGCTGGTCGGCACCGCGCTGTCATGTGTGCCGTGGATCAGCAGAACGGGCACGCAAATTCTCGGAAGATCGCGCTGTAGCCCGGGCAAGTCCCAGCCGGCCATCATTTCCAGCACGCCGCGGCAATGGTGCGAATTGCCGATGAGCTTGGCATAGCAGGCCAGCCCCTCGGCATCGATCCGCGATCCGGTCGATTTGACCAAAAAGCGCTCGGTATCCCCTGCGCCGCGCGCGGTGGCGGCAAAGATGCGCGGCACCAGTGGATTGAGCACGAGCGCGCGGGCTAGTGTCTGAAACAGTGGCGCGAATACGCCGGGGAAGGGCATGAGCGCGGGGCCAAGCCCAATCACGCGCTCTGGCGCCAAGCCGCCCACAACCATGCGCAGCGCAATGGCAGCGCCTGCGGAATGGCCGATGATCTGCGCCGGGACCGCATCCATCCTTGCCAGCAGCGCGGTGACCGCCTGGGCCATGCCGGGCAGGGTCAGACCGCCAGCCGGGCGGCCGCGTGTGAAACCGTGGCCGGGCAGGTCTACCGCAAGCACGCGGTTATCGCGCGCCAGCAGCGGCATCAGTCCGCGCCAGCTGTGGGTGGCCGCGCCGGTGCCATGGAGCAGAAGGGTCAGCGGACCTTCACCCATTTCCTGCACATGCCAGGTGAGCCCGCCGGAACTCACAAAACGGCTGGCTGCGCGGTGGGGCCAATCGCGCCCGTCGGTTTCCCAGCGCAAGGGCGGGCTCACGGCGCTACCATCACGTCAGGGCTCCGATCACCTTGCTCAACATGGCCGCGCTGGCTTGCGGCAAGGGCAGATAGCGCGCCTGCATCGCCGCAGCGACAGCGGCAGCTTCCGGGCGGGGCCGGGCGGAAATGTCGATCACCACTCCGGAAAGCCGGGCGCTCGCGATGGCTCGCGCGGATTTGAGCGCATCCTCGGTGGCTGCCGCGCGGTTAGGGCTGCCATCCAGCGCAATATTGCCGCGCCCGTCGGTGAGCACCACTAGCAGCGGGGTATAGCCGCGCCGCAGCAGGCCCATGCCCAGCGTGCAGACCATGGAGAGCCCCGCCGCCAGCGGCGTCCCACCACCGCCGGGGAGCTCAGTCAGTGCCCGGCGCGCGCGGGTCAGTGAGCGCGTCGGCGGCAGCAGCAGCTGCGCCTCGGTGCCGCGAAACGCCACGAGTGCGACTTCGGTGCGCTTCACGTAGGCCTGTGCCAGAAGCAGTTCGACCGCGCCCTTGGCCTCGGCTAGCCGCGAGAACGCTGCAGAGCCCGAGGCATCGACCGCAAAGATCGTTACCGAAGCGCTGCGCGCCTCGAAGCGGCGCACGCGTACATCATCCTTGAGGATGCGCAGGCCAGGCCCTGCCGTTCCCTCTTGCCGGCGCAGTGCCTGCCAGGGCACCGCCGCGCGCAAGGTATCGATCAGCGCGAGCCGTGCGCCGCCATTGGGCAAGCCTTGCCGCGCTGCTAAGGGCCGTCCGCGCAAGGGCGATTGGTGGCGCGCGCCGCCCCCGCTGCCGGTGCCGCGCCGCGTGCGCCCAGCCGCGATCGCTTCGAGCAAGCCGGGCGGGATCGCAGCGGCGGCGGCTTCGATCAGCTGGTCCGGGTCGGGGATCTTGTCGCTGGTATCATCGCTATCATCGGCGCTGTCCTGGTCGGGGTCCGTCGGTGGTTCGGGTTCGCTCTCCTTGCCATCCATGCCCTCGTCCTCGGGCAGGGGAGGGGGCGACGCTTCATCCTCCGCTTGGCGCTCGGCAGGTGGCGGCATCCGCGTGGCGCGCGGCGCCAGCACAAGGCGCGCGGCGGCGGCGAGGTCAGCTTCGCTCACTGAAGTGCGCCCATCAAGCCACGCACTCGCCCCCGCAGCCAGTGCCGCAAACCGCAGCGCCCGCCCGGAATCAACCCCCAACGCAAGCGAAACGGCGGCCAGTGCGCTCAGCCCCTCACCCGAGCATCCCGGCAGGTCAGCAAGCGAGGCGAGCGGTGGTGGCAGGTCCCAATCGGCCACGCCAGCGGGGTGCGCACCGCCAAGATCACAAGCAAAGGCCACTCGCTCGGTCAGGCTGATCGGCGGCATTTCGTCCGGCTCTGCTCCATCATCCAGCAGAACGAGGCCAAAGCCCTCGGCGGAGTCCAGCGCCTGCGCCACACTGCCGGCCAGCGCAGGGGAAATACGCTCGGCCAGCGGCGCGACAACCACACCGCCGCGCGCTTCATGCAGGAACCCGCTGCGCTCCACGCTGCGCCCAGCGGCAAGGCTGGCGGCAAGGTCGATCCCGCCGCGCAGCCGCTCACCATCGATATGCGCGGGCATGCGCTTCAGCCGAATCGTCTGGCCCAGCCGCTCTACCATGGCATCGCGCGCCGGGCCCGGCCCGCGCAGCCACAGCCCGCCGAATGCATTGGGGCTAAGCGCAAAGGCACGCAGCGCCAGCGCCGCATCATCCAGCGCCAAAGTGGCAGCTGTCACCCGAAAACCTCGGCAATCGCGCGTTCGATGCGCAGCGTCGACCCCGTCTCGTCGAGCACATCGCGGCGCAGGCGGTGGCGCAGCGCCATGGGGGCAACCGCGATGATATGCTTGCGCAGCACAACCGGAGCGCCGTCCAGCGCCGCCAGCGCGCGGGCGCTACGCATCAGCGTGAGCTCGCCGCGCAGACCGTCCGCCTTGGTCGCCATGCACAGCCGCGAGGCATCGTAGAGGATCTCGTCGGGCGTTTCGACCGAGGGCAGGCGCGTGCGCCCGCGCGCAATGCGGCGTACGATCTTCGCGTCGGCGGCTGCCCATTCCTGCGTGAAGGCTTCCGAATCGCGCTCATGCGCGGCGCAGCGCCGCATGATCTCCACCCGGGCATCCAGGGTCTGCGGCGTGCGCACTTCCACCGAAAGCCCGAACCGATCGAGCAATTGCGGGCGCAGTTCGCCCTCTTCGGGGTTCCCGCTTCCAATCAGCACGAAGCGGGCCTTGTGCCGCACCGACAGCCCCTCGCGCTCCACCAGATTCTCGCCCGAGGCCGCCACATCGAGCAGCAGATCGACGAGGTGATCCTCCAGCAGATTGATCTCGTCGATATAGAGAAAGCCCCGGTGCGCCTTGGCCAGCAGCCCAGGCTCGAACCGCTTTTCGCCCGAGCGCAGCGCGCGCTCCAGATCGAGCGCGCCGATCACGCGGTCCTCGGTCGCGCCCAGTGGCAGATCCACGAACGGCACCGCGCGCTTGACAGTTTTCTTCGAAGTGCACGGATCGGGGCAGGTGCCCGCGTCCGCCGGCGCGCAGCAGAACCGGCAGCCTTCCACCGCGGTGATCGGCGGCAAAAGCGCTGCAAGCGCCCGCGCTGCGGTCGATTTGCCTGTGCCGCGATCGCCGAAAACCATCACCCCGCCAAGGGCAGGTTCGACAGCGGCGAGCAGGAGGGCTTGTTTCATCTCGTCTTGCGCGACGATGGCGGAGAAGGGGAAGCGGTTCATAGTGTCAAGCAATCTGGACTATCGAGGTTGTAACAGCAAGTGGCCTGTGAAAGACTGTGCGTGCCACCTGAAGCCGGAAGAGGAGTGCTTGGGGTCATGTTGAACGAGCACAAGCTGCGCCGCGAGATCGTGGGCGAGATGCATTTGCGCCGCTGGCCGCCGATTACCCCGCCGATGACCGTGGTGCAGATCCTGCGTCTCGTCCCCGCCGGAACCACCATTGACGGCCTGCCGTCTTTCCGCATGGGCGATGCACCATTCTCCGCCGCAGGCCAGCGCCATATGGACGGCACGCTAGGCGATGGTGTGACGTTCACCTGGGAACGCCACAGCGAGGCAACGACGCTGACCGTCTTCGCCCAGCCCAATGCACCCTTGCTGGCCGAGGCGCGCGCCTGGGCGGAAAGCGCGCCGGGCGAAGTGCTGCGCGCCACGCTGATCGACATCGAAGCTGATGCCGCCGTCGCCGCGCGCCGCATGGCGGCCTTCGAAGTCGATCCGGCAGAACTCGTCTGCTGCGATTTCGGCGGCGGCGCGCGGCTTCTCTCCGATTTTCGAATCAAGGACGAAGGCTATGGGCGGCTGGTCGTGGCGGCGGGAACGCTCGGGCCGGTGGACCTCGCCCGCGCGGTACAATCGCTGCAGGAGCTGGGCAATTACCGAAACATGGCGCTTCTGGGCCTGCCCACGGCGCGCCAGTGCTGGGGGCAGTTGGAAGCGGCGGAAGAGGCGCTGCGCGATTTCGGGCGGCGGCTCGATTCGGAAGAGGCTTCGGACAACGAACTGCTCGATGCCCTCTGCGCGATGTCGCTGGAACTCGGCACGATCGCCAGCGCAACCCGCTACCGGCTCAGTGCCACGGCAGCCTATGCCCGGCTGGTGGAGGAACGGCTGGCAACGCTCGCGCCAGTCGCGCTTCCTGGCTTTGCCAGCCTGGCCGATTTCACCCAGCGCCGGTTCTATCCCGCGATCCGCACCTGCGAGACGGTGGTGCGCCGCCAGCAGGAAATCGCCGAGCGTTCCGCCCAGCTCACCTCGTTGCTGCGCACCCGGATCGAGACGCGGATCGAGAACCAGAACGGGCAGCTTCTGAAATCGCTGGAGAAGGCGACCGTGACCCAGCTGCGCCTGCAACATCTGGTTGAAGGCCTCTCGACAGTCGCGATCACCTACTACGCCGTCTCACTGCTTGCCTATCTCGGCGGCGGCCTTGCGTTTTTGGGCTTGCATGTGGAGCATGATCTTGTGGCCGCGCTGCTGATCGTGCCGGTGTTTATCGGGCTCTACATCTACCTCAGGCGCGCGCGGCACCGGCTGGTGGGGGAATAGCAGCAGGCCTTTGCGCAGAGCTCGAAGCAGGCGTAGGATCACATAATGCGCTGCTGCCGAGTCCGGCTCGGCAAGCCCGGCGCGATCAATTGGGAGATAATGCGATGACCAAGGTTCTTCCCTCCACTGCGGCCTTTGCGCTGCTGCTTGCCCCCGTGGCGGCCTCTGCTGAAACCGTGGTGCTGACCGCGGCGCTTTCGGGCGCCAACGAAGTCGGCGGCGGCGCCCCCGATGGCAATGGCGCCTTCCGCGCCGAGATCAACAGCGAAACCGGCGACTTCTGCTACACCCTCTACGCCGAAAAGACCGCCGCGCCGACGATGGCGCATATCCACACCGGCGCGGCAGGCACTAATGGTGGCCCGGTGATCACGATGGAGATAACCGGCAAGGGCAGCGACATGTGCATCGCCGTGGAGCCGGACAAGCTGAAACCCATTCTCGCCGATCCGGCCGGATTCTACGTGAACATCCATACCGCAGACTTCCCCGGCGGCGCCGTGCGCGGACAGCTGACGAAGGGGTGAGCCCATTCCTCCCCGGAATGGGGGTGGCCTCACGCTCACGCTGAGCCTGTCGAAGGGCAAAAAGAGCGGCCAAAAGCCCCCTCCTTTTCAGAGGAGGGGGTTGGGGGTGGTGGCTCTCGGCGCAAGCCAATCCATAAGGAAAAGAAGCCTTTGGCGGGCAGGGGCCATCGCCCTATCATTCCCAAAGCCATCCCGGCGCCTCGATCCTCCCCATTTTTAAAGGACAAAGGGGAGGCCGTTTCGGCACGGTGCCGGGAACGTAAGTTTTTGGCGAAGATGAAGCCGTTGCGTCTGGCAAGCGCCAAGCCGTTAGAAGCGCAGGCAGCTTCCGGATCGGACAAGGGGGGCTTAATGTCCAGCAAACGACCGTCGCATTCACACCAGGCCCGGCACCGATGGCCGATCCTTCAACGGCTCCGGCGCGCCCCAAAGATAGCGGTAACATAAGCGGTCGAATATTCGGCGGGCAATGCCGAGTTGATCCAAGATGCGTTTGGCCGGCAAGCCCGCCAGTTCGACGATCCTTTGCTCTCGAGCCTGTCAGATGAGGGTGCCTCAGTCGTCGTCGCCCCCATCTGCGGTCATGCTTTTTTGAGCAGACGGTTCTCGAGCATGAGGTCGACCACGCATTCCTTCAGGGCGCGGGCTTCGCGGCGCAGACGCCTACTTCGGCATGGCAGCTTCCACCCTCAAACAGCACGAAAGGATCAAGCAACAGAGCACCGAGTATCGGCGCTTGCAAGACCGCGAGCGCCGCTTGGAATCCAACCCCAGACGAGGCCCGCGCTCGGCTAGTTTATGCCGCGATCTGAACGGAACGATCTCACGGCGGACAAACTGCAAATGGAAGACCGCCATGCGATCGTGCCGCCGGGCCGCTCCTTCTGCGGCTCATTCGGATGCGGAGAACACCTTCTCGCCAGCGATGTAGGTTGCCAGCACCTTTGTTGCGTGGATCTCGCCGACTGGCACGGTCATTGGATTGCGGTCGAGGATGATGAGGTCGGCGAATTTGCCCGGTTCCAACGTGCCG
>CANEVG010000010.1 GCA_947442095.1 Sphingomonadaceae bacterium | reverse complement strand
GGAACCACCGCGTTTCCGTGACGTCGGACGGGCGCTGGGCGGTGATCATCTCTGCCGCCAGCACCCTGCCGCGGCGTACGGTGCGGATCATCGCTCTGGATCACGGGAAAATGCCGCGCTGGGGTGCCATGGCCGTTGTGCCCGAAATGACCCACGATTGGAAATTCGTCGAAGGCATGGGTAACCGGCTGTGGTTCCTCACCAACAAGGGCGCTCCGCATTACCGGTTGCTGCGGCTCGATCTGTCCCGCAAGGCGCCAAGGACCATGACCTGGACCGAAGTGGTGGGCGAGAAGACCGATACGCTCGACGGCGGGCGCATCGTGGGCGACCGGCTGATCCTGTCCTATCTCCAGCGCGGCTCCAGCATTGCCGTCGTCACCGATCTGCGCGGGCGGCCGCAGCGCGCGATCACCGTCAATGCCATCGGCTCGGCCAGCGGCTTCGGCGGTCGGCCGGGTGATCCCGAGACATTTTACCAGTTCTCCAGCTTCAACCAGCCACCCACGATCTTCCGGCTCGATCTGCGCACCGGCGCGGCCACCCCCTTTGCCGTGCCCAAGGTGCCGTTCAACCCCGATGACTATGTGGTGGAACAGCGCAGCTTCCCCTCGAAGGACGGGACCAAAGTGCCGATGTACATTGTGCGGGCCAAGGCGCTGGCGCAGGCGGGCAAGGCTGCCCCCACGCTGCTCTATGGCTACGGTGGCTTCGATATCGCGCTCACCCCGGGCTATTCGGCGGTGCGCATGGCCTGGCTGAGGTCCGGCGGGGTCTTCGCGCTGGCTAATATCCGCGGCGGCGGGGAATTCGGCCCGGCGTGGTACGAGGCGGGGCGGCTTGCGGGCAAGCAGAACAGCTTCGATGACTTCATCGCGGCGGGCGAATTCCTGCTGCGCGAGAGAATTGTCGCCAAGGGCGGGCTGGCCATTCAGGGCGGCTCCAACGGCGGCATGATGGTCGGTGCGGTGATCAACCAGCGGCCCGATCTGTTCGCCGCGGCCAATCCCGATGTCGGCGTGATGGACATGCTTCGCTTCGACCGGTTCACGCAAGGCCGCTTCTGGACCGATGACTATGGCAGCCCCGCGCGTGAGGCGGACTGGCGGGTGCTGCGCGCCTATTCCCCTTATCACAACATCCGCGCTCAGGCGGATTATCCGGCAATCCTCGTCACCACCGCCGATACCGACGACCGCGTCGTGCCTGCCCACAGCTTCAAATATGTTGCGGCGCTGCAGGCGGCCTCGCTGGGCGACCGGCCGCATCTGCTGCGCGTGGAAGCGCAGGCTGGGCATGGCCCCGGAAAGCCGGTCGACAAGGTAATCGCGACCGGTGCCGACGTGCTGGCGTTCCTAGCGAAATGGACGGGGCTTAAGATTGAATAGCCGTTTCGGAAATCAGGCTGCTCTCCCTTGCAGCCTCACGCCTTGGCCACTATCCGTCAGGGCGAAACACGCGGCCATCACGCCCGGCTGCAGCCACAGGAAAGACCTGCCATGACCTCGTTCGAAGACCGCGAACGCGCCGAAGAAGCCAAGTTCGCGCACGATGAAGAAACCCTGTTCCGCATTCAGGCCCGGCGCAACAAGTTGCTCGGCCACTGGGCGGCAGAGCGCATGGGGCTCGATGCGGCGGAAACCGAAGCCTATGCCCGTTCGGTCGTGCAGGCCGAGTTCGAGGAAGCGGGCGACGAAGACGTCGTGCGCAAGCTGCTGGGCGATCTGATCTCGGCCGGTGTGGAAATCGACGATGCCGAGATCCGCGCCGCGCTGGCCGAACATGCGGTTGAGGCTCGCCGCCAAATCGTGGGCGCCGCCTGATGGCGATGCCCGCTGCCGAAATCGAGGCGCTGATTCGCGCAGCCATCCCTGATGCTGAAGTAACGATCACCGATCTGGCCGGCGACGGCGATCACTATGCCGCGCATGTCGTCGCCGCCTCGTTTGCCAGCCTCTCGCGTGTTGCGCGTCACAAGGCGGTCTATTCCGCGCTGGGTGACAGGATGGGCGGCCTGCTACATGCCTTGCAAGTGACCACTGCGGTTCCCACCTGAACCCCATCGAGACTAAGAAAGAACCAAAGCCCATGTCCAGCAACGAACGCATCGCTGAAATCGTCGGAGCCAACGACGTCGTCCTGTTCATGAAGGGCACCCCGCTGTTTCCGCAGTGCGGGTTCTCGAGCAAGGCAATCGCCATTCTTGAGCATCTCGGTGTGCAGTACGCCACGGTCGATGTTTTGCAGGACATGGAAATCCGCCAGGGCATCAAGGCCTATTCGGATTGGCCAACGATCCCGCAGCTGTATGTGAAGGGTGAATTCGTCGGCGGATCGGACATCATGATGGAAATGTACGAAGCGGGCGAGCTGCAGCAGCTGGTCGCCGACGCGGAAGTGGGGCCGTCTTGATTTAGCTGTTTCGGCTTGGCCGAAACAGGGCAGCACCAGCCCGCTCTCCCACCCGGCCCCCCAGCGGAATTGTGCGTCATGGGTGGCCGGGCGGGGGAATGGGCTGGTGCCACCTTCGCCACAAGGCGATAAAAAAGCGGCCCCGTCTCTGACGGGGCCGCTTTTTTTGTGCCGGTTGGCGGGTGGAGGACCCGGCCTGCGCGCGGTTGGGGGGCCGCGCGCAGGGCCATCTCGGGCTGTGGAGCTTGAGAGAGGCGGAACCGGGAGACCGGGGGGAACGGTTCCGCCTCTTGGAAGACACTCTCAGGACAATAAACACTAAGCATGAGCCGTGCCAAACTCGAAAAGTGCCTGAATTTTCGGGTTTCTGGCTGAAAACTGCCCCATCGGCTTGGCATTGGCTGTAAAGCGCACCGACATATCATCCCCCTTGTCCGGCAAAGCGGTGCCGCAGCGCTTGGCAAGATGCTGTCGGCGTAGCATGGTCGCACCATGGATGATCTCGACGATATGGGCGCGCACCCCGATGCGGCCCCCGCCACGCCCGCTGCCACTCTGGTCGTATTCCGGCATGATCCGGCAGGCGGGGCCGATGGCGGCCCTGATCGCGCCCCAGCCCAGATCCTGATGGTGGAACGTTCGGGCAGCATGTCCTTTGCCGGCGGGGCAACGGTGTTTCCAGGCGGCAAGGTTGATCCTGCGGATATCGAACTTGCCGAGCACCTTATCGTTACTGGCCGTGCAGCGGGGGAGTTGGCTGATGTTGCGGGCCGGATCACGGCGGTGCGGGAAACGCTGGAAGAAACCGGGCTTGCCGTTGGCCTTTCCGGCGCCATCGATGCAGCGCGGGCGGCTGCGGCAAGGGCGCTGCTGCTGGAAACAGGGCGGCTCAGCGCGGTGCTGGAAGCCTTTGACTGGGCGCTCGATCTTGATGCGCTGGTGCCCTTTGCGCGCTGGTGGCCACGCCACCGCAACATGCGGGTCTTCGATACCCGGTTCTATCTCGCCGATCTTGGGACAGGGGCTGTCGAAGTGACCGCAGACGCCACCGAGAACCGCCACTTGTTCTGGGCCAGTGCCGCCGAAGCGCTGCGTCTGGCCGATGAACGGTCGATCAAGATCATCTTCCCGACGAGGAGAAATCTTGAGCGTTTGGCGCAGTTTAGCAGCTTTTCCTCAGCCCGCGATCATGCTCTTGTCACCCCGATTGTCATTATGACGCCTTCGATCGAGCTGCGGGATGGGGAGCGCTGGCTGGTGATTCCGGCCAATGCCGGTTACCCGGTGGATGGCGAACTGCTGGAGGGCGCTGATCGCGCATAGCATGCTCCGGGATCGGGGAGATTGTGCGCTGCGGCAGTTATCGCGCCGTACTACGGCCTGTTAAGTGAAAGCCCTTAGGTTCGGGTTTAAAGTGATTCATCCGGCCGCGCTAGGATTGGGACGGAGATTGTCCTGATGCCTGTCGCCCGTCCCGTTCGTGAAGCCATTGATGCTGCCATGCTGCGCCACCCATCAGCGGCCGCACCCGAGCCCTCGGGCGAAGCAGGAAGGCCCGCAGTCGCCCGAATTGCCGATGATTTGGCAGTACCCGCGCCTTCGCCGGTTCACCGCTTGCAGGCCGACCTTGTGCAGCTCACGGCCCGTGAAGAGGTCTGCGATGAACGGCTCTATCCCGGCTGGTTCCGCGTAACCTTCCCGCTGGCCGCATCGGCGACGCTGTGGGCCGCAATCATTTGGGGAATCGGCCAGCTCGCCTGAGGCGCTGCGTCAAGCCCTTCCGGCACGCGGCAATCCAGCCGTCCCGGGGGCATCGTGGCCTGACCCGCGCCGCGCTCCGCTCCATCCTGTTGGCACTGCCGCCACTTCCATCTTGCCCTGAAGCGCCGATCATGGAACCGTCTGCTGGCCTTCAAGGGGAGCAGACAGGATGAAAACGCAGATCACGGGCGCATGTTTGATGGCGGCGTTGGCTTTGCTGGGCTGCGCACCCGCCACTGGTCAAATCACGACTGCCGCGCCGCCCCCCGCCACTCTGGCGGCGAAGCCAGCGTTCGTCGTACCCGATTTCGCCGTGCCGACCCTGGTCGAGACCCCTGCCTTCAAGGTGGTTCCGCTCGGCCCCGCGCTCGTGAAGATCGATTTCGACGCCTACATGTCCTCGATCGAACACTTGCAGAAGACCTTCACGCGCTCCGCCGCCTGGCCCACTGCCAAGATATCCGATGCAGATGCGGTGAAGGACATGGAAACCGAGGCTGCGCGCTTCAGGGCCCGCGAATCATTCGCTTATTCCGTGCTTACGCCCGATGGCAAGCGCGAGCGCGGCTGCGTCTATGTCTCGCCCAGCCCGGTGCCCGGCTATGATGCGCAAGTGCAGATCTGGGTGACCAAGGCCGAATACGACGCCGGTTTCGACGCCGAGCTTTACGCCTGGGCGCGCCAGTGGGTGAAGACCGCGTGGCCGTTCAAGACGGTGGCCTATCCCGGCCGCGCGATCGACTGGACCACGTGGGACAAGCTGGTCGCGGCGCAGGGTAAGACGTAAGGCTTCGGGCCTACACCGCATGTCAGGCCAAGCGTCCGTGATCCCCCGCTCCCCTTTAGCCTGTGCCATCGCCGCCCTGTTGCTTGCCGCGGCGCCGCTGGCCCACGCACAGACTGCGTCCCCCGCAATCGACGCGGCAACGACTGCCGCCACCGGTGCGCGCGCGGCCGAAAATGCGGTGCGCAGCGCGGCGGATGCCTTTGGCACCACCATCGGGCGCGAGACGATCGGGCTCTACAACGCAGAGAACGCGCGCGGCTTCTCGCCCACGGCGGCGGGCAATGTGCGGATCGAGGGGCTATATTTTGATCAGGTGTGGGAACTGGGCGCGCGGCTGCAGCGCACCACGCAGATCCGCGTCGGCCTCTCCGCGCTCGGCAGTCCGTTCCCCGCGCCTACCGGCATTGTCGATTATGCTTTCCGCACGCCGGGCGACGAGACAGCGCTCAGCCTGCTGGCCGCGCTGAACCAATGGGGCAACCGCTCGTTCGAGGTGGATGCCAACCTGCCAATGAACGAAGCGCTTAGCCTCGGTCTAGGCACTGCGCTTTATAACGACCGCAATTTCAACGCGACCCGCGCGCGGTTTCTGGAATTGTCTGCTACCGCCCGCTGGCAGCCCACCGCCGATCTCGAACTGGTGCCGTTCATCACCCGCGCCAGTGGCTACGAAATCAAGGGACCGGTGTTTCTCCCCGCCGCCGAGGGCCTGCCGCCGCGCCTCCCGCGCCGTTTCCTGAAGGGGCCGGACTGGGCGCGGTATGAAGGATCGGCCTTCAATGCGGGCCTCATCTCCACCTGGCGCATCGCGGAGGGCTGGGAACTGAAAGGCGGGGCGTTCCATTCGCGTTTCGACGACCGCCAAGGCTTCACCAACCTCATCACCGATCTGGCGGCGGATGGCACGGGCAATCAGCTCCTGTTCGCCGATCCACCGCTGAGGTTCATCTCGACCAGCGGGGAACTGCGCCTCACGCGCACAGCGCAAGACGGCGCGCGCACGCATCGCATCCACGCAAGCTTGCGTGCGCGCGCCGGTTACCGGCGGTTCGGCGGGGCAGACGTGATCGATCTCGGGCCAACGAGCGTCTTTGCGCCGACCACCGCCGCAAAGCCCGCGCTCACTTTCACGACCCAGCAGCAAGACCGTGTGCGGCAGTGGACCGTGGGCCTCGCCTATGAAGGGCGCTGGCAAGGCGTGGGCGAACTCAGCGTGGGCCTGCAAAAAACCCAGTACCGCAAGCGCATCGGCCTGCCGGGCGAACCCCCGGTGGCAACCGACGCCGCGCCGTTCCTGTATAACGTGACCGCGGCGGCAGAGATCACCCCGCGCCTTGTCGTTTATGGCGGCTATGTCACGGGGCTGGAGGAAAGCGGCGTCGCGCCCGAAAACGCGGCCAACCGCAACGAGGCGCTACCCGCCATCCGCACCAGCCAGCGCGATGCCGGGCTGCGCTATGCGCTGACGGGCGAAGTCAAACTCGTCGCGGGCGTGTTCGATGTGCGCAAGCCCTACTTCAATCTCGATGGTGCCGGGCGTTTCGATGCGCTGGGCGATGTGATCAACCAGGGGGTCGAGACATCGATCGCCGGGGCCGTCACCTCGCGGCTCAGCGTGGTGGCGGGCGGGGTGCTGCTCCGGCCCAAAGTGCGCGGGGCAGGGGTCGGCACCGCCGGCATAGGCCCGCGACCGGTCGGTGCGATCTCCCGGAGGATCGAGCTCAATGCCGATTGGCGCCCGCCGGGCCTCACCGGTCTCTCGCTCGATCTTAGCGCCTCGCACCGCAGCGCCGAAACTGCGAGCGTGAGCAACCTTACCGCCATCCCCCCGCGCACGCTGGTCGATCTGGGCGGGCGCTATCAGTTCGCGATTGCCGGCAAGTCCGCCACGCTGCGGCTGCAGGTGGAGAACGTGACCGATCTACAGGGCTTCGAACTGCAGGGGGCAGGGGCCTACGACCTCATCGCCGGGCGGCGCTTCGGCGGCTATCTGACGGTTGATCTTTAGACAGGTCCAGCCGGTCCAGCACGCTCGCCGCTGCAAACAAAAGCACCGCCCCCAGCACCACCGCCATGGCATAAACCGGCATCGTCGCCGCCGTAAACAGCGGGATCGCGGCATTGGCGGCGGCGGGCGGGTGATAGCAGCGCATGGCCCACATCAGCGGCACTGCTACGGCAACGGCAGGCGCGGCCAGCCCCATAGCCCAGGGCTGCGCAAAGGGTCCCGCCAGCCATAACGCCGCCACCCCGACAGCGCCGCATACCAGATGGCCCAAGCATGCGCTGCGCGGCCGGGCCGAGGGAATATCCCGGCACCCCACCAGAATCGCCACGCTCGAAGCCCACGAAGGCAGCATAAGCGCCAGCCCCGCAAGGTATGATACCAACACGATGCCCTGCAGTAGCACCAGCGTCAGCAGCGCGATGCCCAGCGCCGCCATGCCCCGCCCGCGTACCATCGCTGCGACATTGGCCCCTTCTTTCGTGGAACTGGCTGGGGCGGTCTCATCCATCGCTCTGTCTCCGCGCGCCGCTTGTCAGAAACCTTCCCCGATGTCCCCCACAAAATGTCACTTGCGGCAGCGTCCGTCTCGCTCACTATGGCCACCAGCAAGCCCTCGCACCCCGGAGCCCCCGATGGACCGTATTGATCTTGGCAACCTCACCGTCCACCGCATCGAGGAATGGCAGGGCACCTTCGCGCCTCCGGCACACCTTTTCGCCGGCTACACGGCGGAAGGCTGGGAACCCCATGCCGAGGAATTCGCCCCCGAATACTACGATCCCGCCTCCGGCAAGCTTTATGCCTTCCTGCAAAGCTGGGTGCTCGACACCGGCACGCAGCGCATCCTGTTCGATACCGGCGCGGGGAATGATAAGGACCGGCCGGGCCTGCCGATCTTCAGCCAGCTCCAGACTGATTTCCTGGGCAATCTTGCCCGCGCCGGCTACCAGCCCGAAGATATCGATGTGGTCGTGTGCTCACACATCCACGTCGATCACGTCGGCTGGAACACCCGCTTGGTCGAAGGCCGCTGGGAGCCGACCTTCCGCAACGCGCGCTACATCCTCCCGCTCGCCGACCGCGCCTATTGGGACCCGGACGATACCGCCGCAGGCCCCGCCGGCATCGGTGCTGCGGTCAATGGCGGCATGTATGAAGACAGCGTCGCCCCCATCATCGCCGCCGGCCGCGCCGAATGGGCGGAAGAAGGATTTGAGGTCGCGCCCGGCCTCACGCTCCACGCCTGCCCCGGCCACACCCCCGGCAGCATGATGCTCGCAGTGGCGGGTAAAGAAGACACCGCGCTGTTCGTGGGCGACGTTGTCCACCACCCCGCCCAGATCTACCGCCCCGAATGGAACAGCATTTTCTGCGAAGCGCCGGACGAGGCCCGCGAAACCCGCCGCAAAGTGCTGGACATGGCCGCCAGCCGCGAAGCCCTGCTCATCCCCGCCCACTTCGGCGGCAACCACACCGCCCGCGTCCTGCGCGATGGCACAGGCTTTAGACCTGTTCTGGGGTAGGGGAGGGCGTTCTAGATGCCTCCGGCGGGCAAGGGCCCCCGAGGCCCATAGGCGCTCTTGCATCCCATAAATCAGCTCGGCGCCGCGATCCTCCCTGTTTTTGCAGGAACCGCGCGAATGGGGCGGTGGCTGGCCCAAAGGGCCATACGGGGGGCAATTCCTCCGCGGCATGGGGAGGGGGACCACCGAAGGTGGCGGAGGGGCACCTTGAGCAAACACACCAAGCCCCAAAAAGCGCTCCCCATTGGGGGAGAGGGTCCCGAGAGGGGGCCGTCACCCCAAACCTGCCCTTTCCTCGTTCAGCCGAAACAGCCGCGCCAGCAGACCATGATCCCCACCGGACTGGTGAGGTTACCTGGCGTCGCTCTCAAGAAATGCCAGTGCCGCCGATTCACTTTGCTTGATGGCGAACCCCAATGCGCGCTTGGTGGCAGACAGCAAGGCGCGAGAGCGAGCGGCAAAGGCTGCTTGGACTGTTGCTTCGCTGACGGATGCAACATTTGCAACGGCCTGCCCCTACGTCGGTTTTTTATCGACGAGGCCTTGCAGGAAGCGGGTCAATTGCCAAATACCCCGCCCCACAAACCCCTTTCCTGCACGCCCCCGCATTGGCACGCGAACGCCCCCTCTTTTCATCGTGGTCATCTCCGGCGCACACGCCGAAACCCCCGCACGCAGGGTCTGCGCACGGGGGCGGGCTTTGTCGGTCTTCCACCGCGTTTCCGGCAAAGGTTTTGCAGCATGCTTCCAGCTTCACAAAGTGCACACGGGTGAAGTTGGTGAAGTCAGTTGGGTTTGGAAGCGAGGGTTCAGGGCCGCCGTTTTGCCCGGAACCGTGCCAACCGTGCCAACCTCCCCGCGGTTCCCGCCTCAGCGGTCAACGGGGGAGGAAGCCGATCAGAACTTCACAGTCACGCCCGCACGGCCGGCCATGCCGCTGCGCCTTTCGGTGGCGTCAGTGCCGTTCTTGAAGCCGCGACTGTAGGCGCCTTCGATGAAACCACTGACCGAGCGGTTGGTGGCAATGCTGATGCCGCCTACGGCCTCGCCGTAGTCCGGGGTGCGGATGCCGGTGTAGGTATAAGTGCCGCCTGCGTTGGCAAGCGTGATGCCGCCTTCGTTCTTGAAGTTGTGGACATAATTGCCGCCCACATAGAACGAGAGGCGGTTGTCGGGGCCCAACGCGGCCGCGCCGCCGATGCGCACGCCGGCCTTGCCGCGCATGCCGTCACGGTCGTCGAACGAGACGCTGGTGCCGCGCACGCCGAAGCTGTCGAGCGAGGTCTTGACCCAGGTGAACTGGGCCAGCGGCTCGATGAACAGGCTGTCGCTGCCGCCGCGCAGGCCGATCTCGCCGCGCGCGCCATAGGCGTGGCCGTGCAGGCTCTGCGCGAAGTTGCCGGTTTGGCTCTTTGCATCGGCCCAGTAGTAGTCATACTTGCCAAGGCCGTTGGCGAAGATGTTGCCCTGGGTGAAGCTGAAGTAGGCGCCGCCGTTGATGGCGTTGACCGAGAGCACATCGGGCGTGTTACCAAGGCGCGCGCGCGAATTGCTGTAACCGCCGGTCAGCCCCACGGCAAAGCCGCCGCGCGTGCCAACGCCGCCGCCCAGATCAAGCCCGATCTGGCCGCCGAAAATGTCCTGGCGCACGCCCATGTCGGTCACATTGGTCTGGCCGAGCGTGCCATAGCGGCGCGCCGCGCGGATGGTGTCCTGCGAACCGGACATCGCAACCCAGAACTTGCCGGCGACCGGCGTGCCGCCCATCGACCACAAGGCATCGCGGCGCGATTGCATGTGCGTGGTGACCATGTCGGCAGACTTGGTCCAGATGTTGCGCAGCGCTGTACCATACCGCGCGGTGTGCAAGGCGGCATCGCTGGGCGAGGCGACGAGGGCAAGGGTGCCGGCCGGCGCAGTCGTGACCACATCGTAGCGCACGAACCCGGTGTTCACCGCATCGGCGGGCAGGATGACCGGAGTGCCGGTGTCGTCGAGGGTAATGGCCGTGCCGACGCTGAACTGGGGTGTTGCGGCCGTGGGCAGGCAGGTTACGCTGCCGGGGATCACCGCGCACACTTCCTGCGCGGAAGCGGCAGACGGGGCCAGTAGACCAAGCGTCAGCACTGCTGCGGCGCTGCCGAGCAGGTGGCGGGCGCGCAAGGTACCCGCTCCGGAAACCGGAGCAGCGGCGGTGTAAGTTGTCATGGGAGTTTCCTTGATGGACTGGGTGAGGCTTAGAACCCGGGTCCATCAGGGTTGTTCCGCGCTGCAGCATGATGCGGGATCAATGTGCCATTAATGCCACTCCGCCAGCAGGGGGGCGAGCACGGTGCCTTTGGGGAAGGTCGTCAGACAACCTCGCGCAGAATGGCGCGCAGGCTGCTCGCTGCGACGATGTCCTCCTGCCCGCTCGCCACGATCAGGCCGATCCGGCGGCGAAAGTCATAGCCCTGCAGCGGGATCGCGACAGTGCCCGGCACCACAAGCGAAACCGGCGCGGTGGTGACGCCAGCGCCCGCGGCTACCAGCATGAGGCAGCGGTCTTCGTTGGCCGCGCGGTACGCAAAATGAGGCCGCACGCCGCGCGCCGTGAAGAAGCGGCTGGTTTCGGCAAGAATCTCGCAGGAGCGGCGCGCGATCATGGTCTCGCCCGCAAGCTCCTCCGGTTGTAGCAGGGACCGGGCGGCGAGCCGGTGCGCGGCGGGCAGGATCATCGCGTAGTCCTCTTCCAGCAGCAGTTCGCCTTCCTCCGGGGTGCGCAAAGTGGTTAGGATCGCATCGAGGCGGTGTTCGACCAGGCGGCGGCGCAGGTCTGCATCGGGCGCATCTGTAAGCGTGAGCAGCGCCGTAGCATTTTCGGCATAGCGCGCGGCGATCGCGGCCATCGTGCGCGTGGCTATCGAGGAGATCACGCCGAGCCGCAGCGGCGGGGCAGGCGGCGGCGTTCCCTGCACCCAGCGCTCGGCTAGGCCGAACGCGCGCTCGATCGCGCGGGCGTGGACGAGCAGCCGATTGCCCGCTTCGGTCAGGCGCAGTGCGCGCCGTTCGCGCAGGATGATCGGGGTGCCAAGCGTGCGTTCCAGTTCGGCGATCCCGGCAGAGAGCGTGGGCTGCGCGACATGCAGCTGGTTCGCCGCCGCGGTGAACGAGCCGGTATCGACAAGCGCGAGGAACTGGCGGAGGTGGCGGCGGTTCAGCATAGGTTTTTTCTATAGTACCTGCCGGTGAAATTCAATTTTTCAAAAGGCTGCCCTTTCCCATAGACTGCCTCCCGGATTGAGGAGTCTGACATGATGCGCGCCACCCCCGAGCTTGATTTCGGCCTGCCCGAAAGCGCCCTGATGATCCGCGATGCGGCGGCCCGCTTTGCCGATGAAGAGATCGCTCCGCTGGCCGCCAAAGTGGACGCCGAAGACTGGTTCCCGCGCGAGCTGTGGCCCGCGATGGGCGCGTTGGGGCTGCACGGCATTACCGTGGAGGAAGAATGGGGCGGGCTGGGGCTCGGCTATCTCGATCACGTGATGGCGGTGGAGGAAGTGAGCCGCGCCTCGGCCTCGGTTGGGCTAAGCTACGGCGCACATTCGAACCTTTGCATCAACCAGATCCGCCGCTGGGGCAATGATGAGCAGAAGGCGAAGTATCTGCCGGGGCTGATCTCAGGCGAACACGTCGGCAGCCTCGCCATGTCCGAGGCGGGCGCGGGATCTGACGTTGTCTCAATGAAACTCAAAGCTGAAAGCGTGCAGGGCGGGTTCCTGCTCAATGGCACCAAGTTCTGGATCACCAACGCGACTTATGCGGATACGCTGGTAGTCTATGCCAAGACCGCACCCGAGGCGGCGAGCCGGGGCATCACCGCGTTCCTGATCGAGAAGGACATGCCCGGCTTCTCCATCGGCCAGAAGATCGACAAAATGGGCATGCGCGGATCACCCACGGCAGAACTCGTATTCAGCGATTGCTTCGTGCCAGAGGAAAACGTGATGGGCCCGCTCCACGGCGGCGTCGGCGTGCTGATGAGCGGCCTTGATTACGAGCGCGTGGTGCTGGCGGGGATCTCGCTCGGCATCATGCAGGCCTGCCTCGACACGGTTATCCCTTATGTCCGTGAACGTAAGCAGTTCGGCAAGCCGGTAGGCGCGTTCCAGCTGATGCAGGGCAAAGTGGCGGACATGTATGTCGCGCTGCAATCGGCGCGGGCGTACACTTACGCCGTCGCGCGTGCCGCTGACGCCGGGCAGACCACCCGCTTCGATGCGGCGGGGGTGATCCTGATGTCGAGTGAAAATGCGTTCCGCACGGCGGGCGAGGCGGTGCAGGCGCTGGGCGGTGCGGGCTATACCAAGGACTGGCCGGTCGAACGCTATCTGCGCGATGCCAAGCTGCTCGATATCGGCGCGGGGACCAATGAGATCCGCCGCATGCTGATCGGGCGCGAGTTGATCGGGGCGCAATAGAACAGCCCACGGAGAGAATGATGTACTTCAAAATGGTTCTTGCCTGTCTCGCCATGCTTGGCCTTGGCCAGCCCGCCATCGCGCGGGTGGAGAAGACCGTCGTTCACAGCGCGGCGGTGGAAGGCAATCTTGAGGGCAACTCGGCCGATCGCACCGTCTTTGTCATCCTGCCGGACAGCTACGACAAGGCGCGGAACCGGCGCTATCCGGTCGTCTATTTCCTCCACGGGTTCAACTCGACGGCGCAGGACTACGCCGAGGGAAGAGATTTTGACGCATCGCTTCAGGCATCAGGTGCGCAAGTGATCATCGTGGTGCCCGACACCATGACCAAGTGGGGCGGCTCGATGTATGCGAACTCGCCCACGGTGGGCAATTTTGAGGACTTCATCGCAGGCGAACTCGTGGCCTGGACCGACAAGCACTTTCGCACGATTGCGCGGCGTGAGGCGCGGGGCCTCGCCGGGCATTCGATGGGAGGACACGGCACGTTCAAGCTGGGCATGAAGCACGCCGATGTGTTCAGCGCGCTCTATGCGATGAACCCCTGCTGCCAGATTCCGCGCTTGGCTTCGTCGGTGGACCCCAAACTCGAGAGCTATTCCGTGGATCAGGCGCTGGCGGCGGACTGGCTGAGCCGGGGTTACTTCGCGATTTCGGCGGCATGGGCGCCCAATCCGGGCAAGCCGCCGTTCTATGCCGATCTGGCGATGAACGAGGGCAAAGTGAATGAACTGGTGATCGCCAAGTGGGCCGCCAATGCGCCGATTGCTATGGCATCGCAGTATTTGCCAATGCTGCGCCGGATGCGCGGCATTGGCCTCGATACCGGCGATACCGACTTCGTGCGCGCGGACTATGAACAGATGCATGACACGCTGACCCGGTTCGGCATCAAGCACGACGGGGAGATTTATGTGGGCGATCATGGCAACCGGGTGCAGGAACGGTTCCGCACCCACGTTCTGCCCTTCTTCACCAAGCACCTGAAAGGCAGCGCGCGTTGAGCGGCCCCGTTCTTTCCACGAGCCTTGATCCCTCCAGTCCGGAGGCGGGAGCTCGCGCTGCGCACAACCGGTCGTTGGCCGAGGAACTGCGCGCACACGTTGCCAAGGCGGCGCTCGGCGGCGATGAAAAGTCCCGCGCCCGCCATGTGTCGCGCGGCAAGTTGCTGCCGCGTGATCGGGTGGAGCGGCTGCTTGATCCGGGCTCGCCCTTCCTCGAGATCGGCCAACTCGCCGCCAGCGGCATGTACGGCGATGAAGTGCCCGGCGCGGGGATCATCACCGGCATCGGCCGCGTATCGGGCCGCAGTTGCATGATCTTCGCCAACGATGCGACAGTGAAGGGCGGCACCTACTTCCCGATGACGGTGAAGAAGCACTTGCGAGCGCAGGAAATTGCTCGGGAAAACCGGCTGCCTTGTGTGTACCTCGTCGACAGCGGCGGGGCGAACCTGCCCAACCAGGCCGAGGTCTTCCCCGATCGCGACCATTTCGGGCGGTTCTTCTTCAATCAGGCACAGATGAGCGCGCTGGGCATACCGCAGATCGCAAGCGTGATGGGCAGTTGCACGGCTGGCGGTGCCTACGTGCCCGCGATGAGCGACGAAAGCGTGATCGTGCGCGAACAGGGCACAATCTTCCTTGCAGGGCCACCTTTGGTGAAAGCCGCGACGGGCGAGGAAATCAGCGCCGAAGCGCTCGGCGGCGGGGATCTGCATGCGCGCAAATCGGGCGTGGTCGATCATCTGGCGGACAACGACGAGCATGCGCTGACGATTGTGCGCGATATTGTCTCGCATATCGGCGCGGCAG
This sequence comes from Sphingomonadaceae bacterium, assembly GCA_947442095.1. Classification (GTDB taxonomy): domain Bacteria; phylum Pseudomonadota; class Alphaproteobacteria; order Sphingomonadales; family Sphingomonadaceae; genus Novosphingobium. The sequence goes on along the minus strand of CANEVG010000010.1, from coordinate 6,670 downwards.
CGGATTCAGGGATCACCAAGCGCGAGCCGCGCGCGCCCAAGTACCCCGCCGAAGAGCTCTACGCGATCATCCCGGATGACGTCCGCGCGCCTTACGATGTCCACGAAGTCATCGCGCGGATCGTGGACGCATCCGAGTTCCACGAGTTCAAGGCGCTCTACGGCACCACGCTGGTCTGCGGCTTTGCGCATATCTGGGGCATGCCGGTGGCGATCCTCGCCAACAATGGGGTCCTCTTCAGCGAAAGCGCGCAGAAGGGCGCGCATTTCATCGAGCTGGCCTGCCAGCGCCGCATTCCGCTGCTGTTCCTGCAGAACATTTCAGGCTTTATGGTCGGGGGCAAGTATGAGGCGGAAGGCATTGCCAAACATGGCGCAAAGCTGGTGACGGCGGTTGCCACTGCGCAAGTGCCCAAGCTGACGGTGCTGATCGGCGGCAGCTTCGGCGCGGGCAATTATGGCATGTGCGGTAGAGCCTACGACCCGCGCTTCCTCTTCACCTGGCCAAACGCGCGCATTTCGGTGATGGGCGGGGAGCAGGCCGCCTCGGTGCTGGCAACGGTGCACCGCGATGCAGACAAGTGGACGCCGGCGGAAGCGGAGGCCTTCAAGGCCCCGATCCGGCAGAAGTATGAAGACGAGGGCAACCCGTTTTATGCGACGGCGCGGCTGTGGGATGACGGGGTGATCGATCCCGTGCAGACGAGGGATGTGCTTGGTTTGGCGCTGGGGGTTTGTCTCGAAGCGCCGATTGCGGAGGCGCCCCGGTTTGGGGTGTTCAGGATGTGATGCCCATGATCACGCTACTCTCCGCCCTCGCACTCGCCGCCAACCCGCTCCCCCAGGCCGAACGCCTTCCGCAACCCGAGTTCGGTGACAAGGCAATCGTGGCCACCGTCGATGCGCTGCTTGCCACGCTTGAAACCGGCGATGCGCCCGCGCTGCTGAAGCTGGTCTATCCCGAAGGCCGCGTCACCGGGCGCGGGACGTTCCCGGGCGGGGCGAGCGGCCTGCGCAGCCGCAGTTTCACCGAATATGCCGCTCAGATGACGCCGGGTTCGGGCTTTATCGAGCGGATCACCAATCCTGTTGTCGAGCAGGACGGCGATGTTGCGCTGGTTTGGGCACCGTTCACGATCACGATGGGCGGGAAGCTGGTAAGCTGCGGGTATGATCACTTCGATCTCGTCCGCGAGAACGGGGCGTGGAAAGTGATGAACCTGACGTTTTCCTCACGCACGGAAGGGTGCGGCGTGTGATCCAGTCGCTGCTCATTGCCAATCGCGGCGAGATTGCCTGCCGCATTATTCGTACTGCGCGCAGCATGTGCATCCGCACTGTGGCGGTCTATTCGGATGCCGATGCCAAGTCGCTGCATGTGCGGCAGGCGGATGAGGCCGCGCATATCGGGCCGAGCCCGGCGCGTGAGAGCTATCTGGTGGGCGAGAAGATCATCGCGGCCGCCATGGCCACTGGCGCCGAGGCGATCCATCCCGGCTATGGCTTCCTTTCGGAGAACGCCGCGTTCGCGCAGGCTGTGATTGACGCAGGCCTCATCTGGGTTGGCCCCAATCCCGCCTCGATCACCGCTATGGGCCTCAAAGATGCGGCCAAGCAGCTAATGGCGGCGGCGGGCGTGCCTGTCACGCCCGGCTATATGGGCGAAAATCAGGATCCGGTATTCCTTGCCGAGCGGGCCGCCGAAATTGGCTACCCGGTGCTGATCAAGGCCGTCGCGGGCGGCGGCGGCAAGGGGATGCGCAAGGTGGAGGCGGCGGCTCAGTTTGCCGATGCGCTCGCCTCTTGCCGGCGCGAGGCGGCTGCTTCGTTCGGCAATGCCCACGTGCTGATCGAGAAGTACATCCAGCGCCCGCGCCATATCGAGGTGCAGGTCTTCGGCGATACCCACGGCAATGTGGTGCACCTGTTTGAGCGCGACTGCTCGCTCCAGCGCCGCCACCAGAAAGTGATCGAGGAAGCCCCCGCGCCAGGCATGGACGAAGCGACCCGCGAGGCACTCTGCGCGGCGGCGGTGAAGGCGGCCAAGGCGGTCGATTATGTCGGCGCGGGGACGATCGAGTTCATCGCCGACGCCAGCGAGGGCCTGCGCGCGGACCGCATCTGGTTCATGGAAATGAACACGCGTTTGCAGGTTGAGCACCCCGTCACAGAGGAAATCACCGGCGTCGATCTCGTCGAGTGGCAACTGCGCGTGGCGAGCGGTGAGCCGCTGCCCAAGCGGCAGGATGAGCTTTCGATCAATGGACACGCAATCGAGGCCCGGCTCTACGCGGAAGACCCGGCCAAAGGGTTCTTGCCAGTCACCGGCACGCTGGAACGCTTCGCCATTCCTGTGGCCACACGACCGACCCGTTGGCAGCACGAGCTGGGCACGGCTCTCATGGAATGCGCCAACGACGTGCGGCTGCGGGTTGAGACCGGCGTTGCCCAAGGCGATGCCATTTCGCCTTGGTATGATCCCATGATCGCCAAGCTGATCTGCCACGGCGGGACCCGCTCCGAGGCCATTTCCGGGCTTTCGAAGATGGCTTGGGACACGCAAGTATGGCCGATGAAGAGCAATGCCAGCTTTGTCGGCTCGCTTGTTGTCATGCCCGATTTTGTGCGCGAGCGGATCGATACGGGCTTTATCGAGCGGCATCTTGATGAAACCGCTTACGACGCGGAGCCTCCGCAGTGGCTGCTCGATCTTGCTGCGCAGCGTCTGTCGGTAAAGCCTGGCGCGTCCAGTGTCGGCGCGCCGGGCTTTCGATTGAATGCTCGCGCATCGAACGATGTTCGAATGAGCGATCGAGGGCATGGCTATTGCGGAACACTCGCCAGCCTCATCTCGAATAATCAGCGGGAATACCCGCTGATTCGGGATGATGGGGATGGTGTGCTGGCGACCTATACAGGCGCGACGTGGCGTTTTGCGCCGGCGCGTACCGAAGGCGGAGCTGGCGGCGCAGCCTCAGACGGCGCCATCCTCGCCCCCATGCCGGGCAAGGTCATCGCGGTCGAAGTCGCGGCGGGCGACACGGTCAACAAAGGCCAGAAGCTCCTCGTGCTTGAAGCCATGAAGATGGAACACGCGCTCACCGCGCCGTTCGATGGCACGGTGGCGGAGCTGACCGTGGGGGTGGGCTCGCAAGTGCAGGTCGAGGCGCTGCTGGTGCGGTTGGAGAAGGCGGAGTAATCCAGTTCCGTTCGTGTCGAGCGAAGTCCGGACACATCGCACGGTGTCTCGACTTCGTTCGACACGAACGGGTTAGGGTGTCGGGAGGATTTTATGGCAGGCCGCTTTTTCGATGAATGGCAAGTGGGCGACATGCTCACCCACGAAATCCGCCGTACGGTGACCGAGACTGACAATTTGCTGTTCTCGGTCATGACGCACAATCCGCAGCCGCTGCATATCGATGCGGAGGCGGCGCGAGCCAGCGAGTTTGGCCAGATCCTAGTGAACGGCACTTTCACCTTCGCGCTGATGGTCGGGCTATCGGTGGGCGACACCACGCTCGGCACGCTCGTCGCCAATCTAGGCTACGACAAGCTGGTGATGCCCTCGCCCGTGTTCCTTGGCGATACCTTGCGCGCCACCAGCGAGGTGACTGAGCTGCGCGCCAGCACATCGCGCCCCGATGCGGGGATCGTGACCTTTGGGCACCAGGCGCTCAACCAGCGCGATCAGGTGGTGTGCCGCTGCCTGCGCATGGCGCTGGTGAAGCGGCAGTAATCCCTGCCGCCTCAGGCTGCGCGGCGGCGGGGGTGGATCAGGCGTTCGTAGGTGTCGAACAGTTCGGCAAAGTGGTTGTCCATCGTGCGCGGGGGGGCGATCTGGGCTCGCGGCCCATCGAGGCCGCTTTCGCGCGCCAACGCGTATTCCATGATGGTCTGTGCGGCCGAGGCGGCGTTGGCAGATTCGTATATCCACCCGCCGGAAGCACGCGCCTGATCCGCCGCGCCGCCTTCATCCGGCGCGATCAGGGGCAAGCCGCTGGCGCAGGCTTCGGCGGCGACCATGCAGAATGTCTCCGCCTCGCAGCCATGGACCAGCGCATCTGCGCTCGCCATCACGCGCGCGAGTTCGGCGCGGTTGGTGATCGGCTCCAAGATGCGGATATGCGGGTTTCCGGCAATGCGCCGCTCGATATTCCTGAGGTCGCGGCCCTGTCCTGCCAGCACGAGGCCGACCGGGCGGTGTGTGCCGGCAGCGGCCACGGCATCGACCAGCATCGGCCAGCGCTTTTCCGGCGCGAAGCGGCCCACGCCGAGCAGCAGCGTGGCCTCCTCGGGCAACTCGCACAGGTCCAGCAGCCCCTTGCGCAGCTCGGTATCGCGGGAAACGGGCGAGAACACGCCGGGATCGACGCCCATCGGGTTGGTGGTAACACCGCCAAGGCCGCCATTCGTCAGCCGCTGCGACAGGCCGGGGCTGGCGCTCAAGATTATGTCAAACTGCGTGTCGAGCTTGCGCAGGTGCCGCCAATAGCGGTCGAACGCCCTGTCGATCACCGGGCGCGGGGCCACCCCGTCAAACCAGCGGTAGGCATAGGCCGAAAGCGGATCGGCGTGCATGATCAGCGCGCGCGGCGCCTTGCCAGGCCATCCGCCGACCAGGCTGGCGCTGCGCCAGGGCGAGGACGCCTCGATCATGTCGGGTGCCTCGCGGTCCAGCGCGGCATAAAGCGCGGGCGCATCGTTAAAATAGCGATAGTTGAAATCGAGCGGAAACAGCGTGCTTTTCAGCCACACGATCCGTGCGTTTGGCCCGCGCTCCTCCACGCGGTCCTCCTCGCCGGGCGCGATGACGACAACCTCGTGGCCCATCGCAGCGCCCGCTTTCAGCTTGCGGTCCACGTAGGTTCGCACCCCGCCGCCTTTGGGCGCATAAAACGCGCAGACATCGACAAGTTTCATCACGACCTCTTGATCGGACCGAACGAGAGTAGGCCCGTGCGGTAATTCATCACGATGCGCAATGGCGTAAGCCCGGCCCCCGCATTCACCGCAACCGCCGCTGCCTTGGGCTTCGACCAGCCGAGCTTGGGATTGCCGGAGAAGCCGAACCCATCCTGGCTGAGGTTGAACTTGCGGTCGGCATTGCGGTCGTGAAGCACGGTGACAGCATAAGGGCCGGATGCAGGTACGCGCACGCATAGGCGCGGGGTCGGCTCGGCGGGCACGGGCACTTCCACGCGGCGGAACGTCTTGCCCGCCATGATCAGCACGTTGTCGTCGGCAAGGAAGTCCGCGTCGGTGGCCGGATAGACCTCCAGCTTGAGCTTGCCGGCGCGATCCTTCAGGCCGATCATGTCCACAACGAAGGCTGGGCCGCTTTCGCCTGTGCGGCACTGGCCTTCGGCCTTGCCAAGATCAGGGGTTGAACGGATCGGGCCTGCTCCCGTGAGCAGCACCAGCGCCGCCACCGAAAGAACGGGCCGTTTCATGCACTCTTCTCCTTTTGCACCAGGTCCCGCAGGACCAAGCCGATGAACAGGACCACGTGTGTGGCCACGATCAGAAGTGCTATCATGGCGATCATTTCACTGGTCTGAACCTCGCTGCCCGCGAGGACCGTGCTGATACCGGCAAAGACGATGTCCTTGTTGGGAATGAGCGGCAGGCGCGACAGCAGCAGGCGCACGGTCGACATCAGCAGCAAGGGGCCGAGGCCCACCGTGGGCAGGATCAGATGCCAGGCCAGCGCCGAAAGCCCGGTGTTGGCGATGATCCGCAGGCAGTGCACCACCAGCACGAACCACAACTGCGAACGCGGCAGGCTGAGCAAGCCATTGCGGAACAGCATGATCACCAGCGAAGTGAGCAGCACGATGCCGATCGAGCCTGCCAGCATCCGGCCGTCCGCCCCGATGCCGAGCTTGCTGACCATCGGCCAGGTGATCGCCAGCATCACAATGGTCATGACATTGCCCGCCAGTGCCGAAAGAATCGCGACATCCTTGACCGCGCCGAAGGGCGAGGCTTCCATCTTCACATGGCGGCGCGCCCAGTCGTAGAAATAGACCTCACCCACATAGCCCAGCAGCAATTCGTTGCCGATCAGCTTCTTGAGCAGCGGGAAGATGCCCGAGACCGGAATGCCCCAGAGCTTGCGGAAGATGATCCAGTCCGCCACCGGCCCGGCAAAATAGCTGGCGACCAGCACCAGCCAGATCAGCGGCGAGGTGGGAACAATGGCCCAGACCTGCGCCCAGCTGATCTCGCGCATCTGCCAGACCACCGCGCCGAGGATCGCCACCGAAATGGCGGGACCGAGCCACCCGCTCCATTTGCGCAGACCGCGTTCGAGCGGGGCCGGGGACGGCAGCGCGGCGGGCAGAACAGGCGGAAGAGCCGGAGGGATCGCCGGCAGCGTTGCCGGTTCGCGCAGAACATCGGATGAAGCCATAGCGGGTGATACCTTCGAGGAGCCCGCTTCGCCGTCGGGGTTAAGCACGGGCAAGGCCCTCCATCAGCGTTCGATAGCGCTGCGAAGCTATCTCTACAGTGAACCGATGTGCTTGTTCGCGCGCGGCGGCTTGGTCATAGTCGAGGTCTGCAATGTTGGTCATCGCGTCTGCCAGCGCGCCGGCATCGCCTACGGGCACCAGCAGGCCAAAGCGTCCGCCGCCCAGCATCTCGTCCATCGAGACGCTGCAGCGTGT